>DATNPE010000348.1:0-9971 GCA_036703355.1 Allocoleopsis sp.
ATTCAGCAGCGACGATCAGGTATTTGGTGTCGGGGAGGCGATCGCTCGCTGCCACTTCCACTACGGCATAGTTCAACGCTGGGTTGACACTGACGGCCATGTTGGCGGGGATCGTCCAGGGGGTCGTGGTCCAGATGGCAACCTTCAAATCAGGTAGGTAGGGGCCAAAGGCTTCCTTAGCGGTGTCAGATAGCCCCGTCATGGGGAAAGCGGCGTACAAGCTCCGCGAGGTGTGGCCTTCGGGATATTCGAGTTCTGCTTCTGCTAATGCAGTTTTGGAACTGGGACTCCAGTGGACAGGCTTCCGCCCCCGGTAGATGTGGCCTTTCAGCACCATTTGCCCAAACACCCCGATTTGAGCCGCTTCGTAAGCAGGGGTGAGGGTCAAATATGGGTTGTCCCAATCGCCCCAAACCCCGTAGCGCTTGAAGGCTTGGCGCTGATCATCGACGGTTGCTAAGGCAAAATCTCTAGCTTTGTGGCGCAAATCTAGGGGAGTTAGCTGTTTCCGCTCCTCCGGTTTCATGGCTTGCAACACTTTCAGCTCAATCGGCAAACCATGACAATCCCAACCGGGAACGTAGCGAACTTTGCGTCCCTGAAGCAGGTGAAATTTATTAATAATATCCTTCAGAATTTTGTTGAGGGCGTGTCCAATGTGCAGCGAACCATTGGCGTAAGGAGGCCCGTCATGCAGAATAAACAGCTCACCTGGATTGTTCTGCGACAGGTGCTCATAAATCTGGTGTTCTGCCCAAAACTGTTGCAGTTCGGGTTCACGTTTGACTGCGTTTGCTCGCATGTCAAAGTTGGTTTTGGGCAGATTGACGGTGTTTTTATAAGTTCCTGATTCTGTCACAGTCGGAAGCCAACGAAGGATAAAGGTCAAGTCGTGCTTTGACCATTATCCTTGACAAGCTCCCTGACCTTCAAGTTTAGTCTGTGGTATTTTCCGATGACTCGGAATTTTCGGGGTCGTGGGGCTGGGCTTTCTCGACCAAAAATGGATTGGGTGGGTTAGGCCGTTTGAGTTCGGGGGTGCTACCCGTCTCGGTTTCAGACGCGGCGATCGCCTCCTCAACGGCTTCTGGCTCAACCAGCGTGAAGGTCGCGGGTTCAATCGGCGGAGCATTCACATCCGCTTCTTCCAGTTGCCGTTCCGCAGGGTCTCCGGGGCCAATGGGTTCGGCAGGGGGAGCCAAGTCAATTTCGGCAGCATCGACTGGGGTAGAGCCGGTGGGCACAAAGGGATCGCCCAGGGGATTTTCTACGATTCCAGCGTCTGTCGTGGCCCGCTCGACTGCTTCTGGGGGGGCTACATCCTCTGGAATAGCTGTGGCCACGTCACCGGAAGGGGTGAAAGTAGTCGGGACTTCTACGTCATCTAAAGCTTCTGGAGCTACTTCTGTGGTGTTATTGAGGATTTCGGCTTCGGCTTCAACGCTGACCAGTTCGGCGTTGGTCGTCGCAGGGATGTCTGGACTAGCCGTGGCGCTGAGGTTGCCTGACTCCAGGGTCTCCGTCTCATCGTCACTGGAGGAAGTGGTTTGACTGGCAGGGGTTGGAGTCGCAGTTGTAGCGGCTACATCAGCAATTTCATCCTCAAGCTCATCGTTCAGGTCCACGTCAGCACCAGCACCCGATTTGGGCGGATGGTTGAGTTCGATCATGGGGCGGCTGGGTTTCTTGCCCATTTGGCCCACTTTAGCGATCGCGCCCTTCACTGTGTCAACGAGTCCTGACACGGAGGCTAAGGGGTTAGCAGTGGCTTTGGTGCCAGGTTCAGCTACCACTTCGGTGGGTACCGCAGTCTCTGAACCAGCAGATGAATGGGTTGAGCTGGGTGACTGAGCCGCACCTCCCTGCGTCCGCTCTTTCAAGTTATTGAAGAGTTGGCTGGCTTGGTCTTTGAGGTGAGCCACATTCTCGGAGGAAGAGAAGCTGATCAATTTTTCCCGCACTTGCTGAGTGGTGTTTCGTAGGGCTGCGGGGGTTGCTTGGGTAGGCAGTTGAGTTTTCTGATCGGGTGGCGTCAGATCCCAACGCATTTTTAGAGTTTGCCAACCAAACCAACCGAGGAGGGCGACGCTCGCCGTCTGACCCAGTAGGACACCCCCGGTGATTCGTCCCGCACAGACCCACAGCACTAGGGCATAAAATAGAGCAACACCGCTCCAGATAAAATCGCTTTTGCGATGGACTTCTGGAAAGAAGAAAGCGGCCATATAAAGAGCAAAGCTGCCAAGTGCGACAGCCAATGCCAGGATATATGCAAGCATTGTGCACTCCTACTGCATCTGACGACTAATAATCAATCTACTGCCTTAATGTCGATTGTCTCTGACCTCTCTCCTAAATCCTCAAAACTGCTGAATCGCTTATGGTGGCTGGCTGGTATACCTCGCTACATCAGTCTACGAGCGTAACAATTTTTAGCGATCGCGTCTTTTTTAGAACACTTTGCCAGCACCCGTTTTGGTTCTTGAGATTTAATTAAATCTCGCGGAGCCTGGGTTTAGAGATGAAATGGGTTGGATACAAAACCCTCTAAGCTTTGTGGGGAAGGAATTTGCGGCTTTGCGATCGCAGCCATCTAGCTCCTGTCATTCTGGCTACCCTGCGAAGTAAGAGGCAAATTTCTGTCTCTCGATAGATCAGAACTCCTTTTTTGAGGCGCATTTTTCTACCTTTTGATCAAGCTCTTAATTTCTTCTTCCAGGACAACCTAAAGGGATCGGGCTACCCTGAAAGGGAATGAATAGGCCCCTATACATGCAGAGTTAGTAGAGAATGTTATGACCCAGCAGAGCTTTGGTCTCATTGGTTTAGCGGTGATGGGTGAGAACCTAGCCCTGAACGTTGAACGTAATGGTTTTCCTATCGCCGTTTATAACCGAACCTCAGATAAAACAGATGTTTTCATGGCGGAGCGAGCCCAGGGAAAACAGGTAAAAGCGACCTACTCCCTGGAAGAGTTGGTGGCTTCTTTAGCACGACCTCGCAAAATTTTAATCATGGTGAAAGCAGGGGCTCCAGTCGATGCTGTGATTAACCAGCTGAGACCCCTGCTAGAACCCGGTGACATCATTATTGATGGTGGCAACTCGTTTTTTGAAGATACCGAGCGCCGTACCAAGGACTTAGAAGCATCCGGGCTACACTTCGTCGGTATGGGCGTCAGTGGTGGTGAAGAAGGCGCTCTAAATGGCCCTAGTTTGATGCCTGGTAGCTCCAAAGCGGCTTATGATGAGCTGGCTCCTATTTGGACCAAAATTGCGGCGCAAGTCGATGATGGCCCCTGTGTGACCTACATTGGTCCGGGGGGTGCAGGCCACTTCGTCAAGACGATTCATAACGGCATTGAGTATGGTGACATGCAGCTGATTGCCGAAGCCTATGATTTGCTGAAGAACACCCTGGGTTTGGGCCATGAGGAACTGCATGAGGTGTTTGCGGAGTGGAATACCACCGAAGAACTCGACTCCTACCTGATTGAGATTACAGCCGATATCTTTAGAAAGGTTGATCCTGATACAGGCACGCCTCTAGTGGAGCTGATTCTAGATGCGGCAGCGCAGAAAGGAACCGGTCGCTGGACAGTTACCAGTGCTCTAGAACTGGGAGTTTCGATTCCCACCATGATTGCGGCGGTGAACTCGCGGATTACCTCTTCCCATAAAGAAGCGCGGGTGGCAGCATCCAAGATTTTGACAGGCCCTAGCGGTAAGTATGAAGGAGATACCAAAGCCTTCATTGGCATGATTCGAGATGCGTTGTATTGCTCCAAAATTTGCTCCTATGCTCAGGGGATGGAGCTACTGAGCACCGCTTCTAGAGAGTATAACTATGGGCTGAACTTGAGCGAGATTGCCCGGATTTGGAAAGGTGGCTGCATTATCCGCGCCAGATTCCTGAACAAGATTAAGCACGCCTTCAAGGAAGACCCCCAGTTGCCCAACCTGCTGCTGGCTCCTGAGTTTCGCCAAAGTATTCTGGACAAACAAGATGCTTGGCGCGAAGTGGTGATTCAAGCCGCTAGACTGGGGATTCCGGTGCCTGCGTTTAGTGCGTCGCTGGATTACTTCGATAGCTACCGTCGCGATCGCTTGCCCCAAAACCTGACTCAAGCCCAGCGCGATTACTTTGGTGCTCACACCTATTTGCGTGTGGATAAGCCTGGTGTCTTCCATACGGACTGGACCCCAACTGCTGAAGAAACCGTGCAAATTTCGACGCCAGAAATTCCCTTGGCAGGCAAGGAACCGGATACTGTTCCATCTGAAGAAGTGAAAACCCAGGAAGCTCAAACTCAGCGTTAAACCGCAGTAAAGTTTGACTCCTCCTCTCAAACATCGTGCCTCCACTAGGAGGCATTTTTTGTCCTAAACCTGGCTGAGCATCTTGGCCATTTTGAAGCGCTCAAATTCTACGCCTTGGCGCTCAACAAATTCGGTTTCTGTGATGTGATATCCCATCTTCAAAAAGAAGAATTTAGAGATACGGCTGGCTTCGGTGTGTAGCTGTTTGATCCCTTGCTGCATAGCGAAGGTTTCTAATTGTCGGTAAATTTCCGTGGCATATCCTTGTCGTGCAGCTTGGCTAGCTGTGTAAAGAAAAGCAATATGATCGAGCGGGTTGAGTTGCCCGAAAGCTGCTAATTGTTCATCTGCTACAGCCACCAGCGTTAATCCCTGTTGGAGCGATCGCCTAAATTCCTCAATCTCGTCAGGATAAGTAGACCAAACGGCTACTTGCTCAGCGTCATAGGCTGTAGACCCAATGCCAATGACCGAATCTTGGTAAATTGCTGCGATCGCTTCGGCATCAGTGGATTGATAATGGCGAATAAACATAGTTGATAGATCTAGATTAAGCTCTGTCCAGAGAGAGATTTACTTGATAGTTTCAACGAACTACAAGGGAGAGGCCAGTAATTCAGCAACCGTGATCTGATACAACTGATTTGGCACATTTTGCATGGCACTCGAAAACTCTGGCGGACCTATTTCTGAGGACTCTGAGGAAGAGCTTTTTGTCTTTCCTACTTCCTTTGCTCAACAGCGATTGTGGTTTTTGGAGCAGTTGATCCCCAATACCTGCCTCTACAATGTGCCCACAGTCTTTCGTCTGACGGGGTTACTTGATGTAACGGCTTTAGAGCAAAGTTTTCAGGAATTGGTGTGCCGACATGAGATTCTACGCACCACATTTGTTGAAATTGCGGGAGAACCTGCTCAGGCGATCGCTCCTCACCTCGATATGCCACTCCCGATCATTGACTTGCAGCATTGCCCCGTGGCTGAGCGAGCAGTAGAGGCCCAGCAAGTTATCCGGACAGAAATGCAGCGGCCTTTCAATTTGGCACAGGGACCGTTGATCCGGTTGATGCTATTTCGCTTAGCGACCACAGAACATATCCTTTTAATCAGTCTGCATCACATTATTTTTGATGAGTGGTCGAGTGGCGTTTTGATTCGAGAGTTGGGGGCTTTGTATGGAGCTTGGAGCGCAGGCCAGCCTTCTCCATTGCCAGAATTGCCGATTCAATATGCAGATTTTGCCCATTGGCAGCGGCAGTGGTTGCAGGGAGAGATTTTAGAGGCACAATTGGCTTATTGGCGGCAACAGTTGCGAGATGTACCCGTTCTGAATTTGCCGATAGATGATGTGGCTCAAAGTTCTGGTGAACGCCACCCAGCTAAAACGCCAAGTTACAGAGGGGCATTACATCAGGTAGAACTGACCCAAGACTTAGCGATCGCCCTCAATGCGCTGAGCCAAGAAGCAGGCACCACACTGTTTATGACCTTGTTGGCTGCTTTCCAAACTCTGCTCTATCGCTACACAGGTCAGACAGATATCCCGATTGGATCTCCCATTGCCAATCGAAATCGTAGTGAACTAGAGAATCTAATCGGTTTCTTTGCTAATAGTTTAGTGCTGCGTGGCGATCTCGCTGGCAATCCTACATTTAAGGAACTACTAGAACGATCGCGACAAATGACTTTGGCAGCTTATGCCCATCAAGATGTGCCCTTTGAGAAGTTGGTAGAAGAACTGCAACCCAGTCGCAATCTGAGTCGCAATCCTCTGTTTCAGGTCGTGTTTGCGTTGCAAAATGCCCCAATGACGCAGTTGGAGTTACCAGGATTGACGCTGGATGCCATTGAGTTTGACACCCGAAACAGCCGTTTTGACTTGGAACTGTATCTGTGGGAATGTGGCGAAAATTTCCGGAGTCTGTGGGGGCAAGGATGGCAGAACTCCGCTGGCTTTAGAGGGGTGGTGGTCTACAACACCGATCTATTCCAGCCAGAAACCATTGCTCGCCTCATGCGATCGCTGCAAACGCTCTTAGAGGCGATTGTTGCTAACCCTAATCAGCGCTTGGCAGATCTACCTGTATTGACTGCGACGGAACGACGACAGATCTTGATTGATTGGAATCAAACCCAGACAGACTATCCTAAATTCCACTCTATCCATGAATTGTTTGAAGCCCAAGTTGCCAAGTTACCAGAGGCGATCGCGGTGCAATTTGGCAACCAATTCTTCACCTATCAAGCCTTAAACCAAGGCAGCAACCAATTGGCGCACTATTTACAGAAGTTGGGAGTAGGAGCAAAAGCATTCGTTGGCGTCTGTCTCGATCGCTCCTCCGAAATGGTGGCGGCTCTCCTTGGGATTTTGAAGGCAGGTGCAGCTTATGTGCCACTAGATCCAACCTATCCTTTGGAACGTCTCCGGTTTATGTTGGCAGATGCTCAAATTTCTGTCTTGCTAACCCAGACGCAATATCAAGCGCAGTTTCAAGATTGCCCAACTCAGGTGGTTTGCTTAGACCAGGTATGGACTGCGATCGCTCAAGAGAGTCAAGAGAACCTTCCTAATTTAATCACTGCTGAAGATTTGGCTTATGTGGTTTATACCTCTGGTTCTACGGGACAACCCAAGGGTGTGATGGTGCCCCAGCGAGCGGTGACCCGTCTGGTCTGCAATACCAACTATATTCAGATTTGTCCTGGCGATCGCATCGCTCAAGTCTCCAACATCTCCTTTGATGCCGCTACATTTGAGATTTGGGGCGCTCTCCTCAATGGCGCTCAACTGGTTGGGATTGATCGCGAAGTATCCCTGTCTCCACTAGAGTTTGCTGCAACCCTACATCAACAACAGATTGACATCCTATTTTTGACGACGGCGCTGTTTAACCAGGTTGCTAGAGAAGTTCCAACCGCATTTCACGGTTTACGATATCTATTGTTTGGGGGAGAGGTTGCCGATTTGCAGCAGGTGAAAGCTGTACTGCAAGCAGGCGTGCCACAACACCTCCTGCATGTTTACGGTCCCACAGAAAGCACCACGTTTGCTACTTGGTATGAAGTTCAAACTTTGCCAGAAACCGCTACTTCTCTCCCCATTGGTCGCTCAGTTACTAACACTCAACTCTATATCCTTGATGCTCATTTGCAACCTGTACCCATTGGTGTCAAAGGTGAACTATACATCGGTGGCGATGGACTGGCTACGGGCTATCTCAACCAGACAGAGTTAACTGCCGAGCGTTTCATTTCTCCCTCTTCTTTCATCCTTCACTCTATTACTACGCAGAAGCAAGCTACATCCTTCATCCTTCTCTACAAAACTGGAGATCTCGCTCGCTATCTCCCTGATGGCAACATTGAGTTTCTCGGTCGCAGCGATCATCAGGTAAAGTTGCGGGGGTTTCGGATTGAGTTGGGGGAGGTGGAAACTGCCTTGCAGCAACATTCTCAAGTGCAAGCGGCGATCGCCATGCTCCAATCTTCCCAAACTCATGGGCAATCTTTGGTGGCTTATGTGGTGCCCAGCCAGAAACCCGCTCCTACTCCTTCTGACCTGCGGAATTTCTTAAAGACAAAGTTGCCAGAACATATGATTCCTACTGCGATCGCCCTGTTAGAGACTTTACCACTCACCCCGAATGGCAAAGTCGATCGACGGGCACTACCAGCAGTAAGCTTTAACCATCAGGAGAGAGAAACGGCGGCTCAAGCACCCCAAACAGAGACTGAACAAAAGCTCGCTACGATTTGGGTGCGGCTCTTGGGGCTATCGCAGGTGGGCATTCATGACAACTTCTTTGAACTGGGAGGACATTCTCTGTTGGCAACCCAGTTGATGTCGAGAATTCGAGATGCTTTACAGGTGGAATTACCGCTGCGGAGTCTATTTGAAGCGCCCACGATCGCGGATCTGGCGAAACAGATTGAAACGCACCGTTGGGCTGGGCGGAGATTGGCCGTTTCTGGAAGCGGAGTAACAGTTGGGCGTGAGGAGGTGGAATTTTGACCACAGTTGAGTTTCTCGCACAGTTGCGGCAATTAGACATTCAGGTTTGGTTGGAGGGAAAAAATCTCCGCTGTAGTGCCCCGGAAGGAGCGCTGACTCCTGAGTTACGGGCTGCGATCGCTCAAAGGAAGTCAGAGTTAGTTCACTGGTTACATCACGTTCATACCGCTAAACCCTACGCTACACCTGAGCTGAAGCCGATTTCACGAGATCAAGCGCTTCCTCTCTCCTTCGCGCAACAGCGATTGTGGTTTCTCGATCAACTGGTGCTAGAGAATCCTTTCTACAACATGCCTTCTGCGGTGAGGCTGGTGGGGCATCTAAACCTCATTGCTTTGGAGGAGGCAGTCAACCAAATTGTGCAGCGGCATGAAACTCTACGAACTCGTTTTGTCATAGTAGATGGGCAACCGTTACAGATTATTTCTCCTCATCTACGGCTATCCGTCCCACTGATTGACCTGCAAGCAATTTCTCTCTCCGAGCGAGAAGCGATGGTTCGGCAAATAGCCACAGAAGAAGCTCACCGCCCGTTTGATCTCTCTGTCAGTCCATTAATGCGGGTAAAACTGCTGCAACTGGAACCAACCGAACATGTGCTGTTGTTGAATTTGCATCACATTATCTCCGATGGCTGGTCAATGGGGGTGCTGATGCGAGAGCTGGGAGCGGTCTATGCTGCCTTGACTGCGGGAAAGCCTACTCCTTTATCTGCTCTCCCGATTCAGTATGTAGATTTTGCCCACTGGCAGCGGCAATGGTTACAAGGAGAAGTGCTGGAGTCGCAATTGTCCTACTGGCGACAGCAGCTCCAGGATCTACCGATGTTGGACCTCCCGACCGATCATCCTCGTCCAGCGACCCAAAGTTATAAAGGCGCGATCGCTCCCTTAGCCTTCTCTCCTGAGTTGACGCAGGCACTGGCGGAACTGAGCCAGCAATCAGGGACAACGCTGTTCATGACTCTGCTAGCTGCATTTCAAACGCTGCTTTATCGCTACACAGGACAGACGGATATTGTGATCGGTTCTCCCATTGCTAACCGCAATCGCAGTGAGATTGAGGGATTGCTCGGCTTTTTCGTCAATAGTTTAGTTCTACGCACTGATCTCTCTGGGAATCCAACGTTCCGAGCGTTGTTGGCGCGATCGCGGGAAGTAGCTTTGGCTGCTTATGCTCACCAGGACGTGCCGTTTGAGAAGCTGGTGGAAGAACTGCACCCAGAACGGGACTAGGGCCGCAATCCGCTGTTTCAGGTGGTGTTGGCGCTGCAAAATGCCCCAATGGCTCCTCTAGAGCTTCCAGGTTTAACGCTATCTCCTTGGAAGCTAGATGTGGGCACCGCTCGGTTTGATCTAGAGTTCCATTTGTGGGAGCAAGCACAAGGTTTGAGTGGTCTGTGGGATAAGCCGAGGGAAGGCTTGAGTGGTTTCGTGGCTTACAGTACAGAACTATTTGAGCCAGCAACCATTACGCGAATGATTGGGCATTTTCAAACCTTACTAGAAGGAATTGTCACCAACCCAGAACAGAAAATCGCTGAGTTACCAATTTTGGGTGCAGCCGAACGGCAACAACTGCTGGTGGAGTGGAATCAAACTCAGGTGGAGTACAACCGAGATGTCTGTATTCATGATCTT
>DATNPE010000349.1:0-7923 GCA_036703355.1 Allocoleopsis sp.
GGAAAGCGATCGCCCTCAAGAAGTAGAAACCTATGATCCCTTAAAGCTAGTCCGCCCAGGTGGCTTTGATGGTGACCCGCAAGAGATTATAGGCAACCCAGCCGTTGCGCCTGAAATGCTTCAGGAAGGGAGAGATCTCAGAACCGATTTGTTTAGAGAGGCCGAAGAAGCGAGTCCTGATCAGGAATTTTAGTTTGGGCTGTTAGCTCAGGCAAGTTAGATTCGGCAAGTTAGATTCTCAGTTAACACTTTCTAGGAATTTGAATCACAAACTCTGTTCCTTTTCCGAGGGTGGAGAAACATTCTAACTTGCCACCATGTTTCTCTGTGATGATCTGGTAGCTGATCGACATCCCCATGCCCGTTCCCTTGCCAACTGGCTTGGTTGTAAAGAAGGGGTTAAAAATCTGTTGTTGCGTCTGCGGTGTCATTCCTCCGCCATTGTCTGCGATCGCCACCTGCACCCATTGAGCATCAATCGCGGTAGTCCGAATCGTAATTTGGCTAGGATTCGCTTGCATCTCCTGATAGCTGCGCTTGTGGTTATGCTCCTCTAAGGCATCAATCGCATTGACCAGGATATTCATAAATACCTGATTCAACTGCCCTGCGTAGCACTCCACTAAAGGTAGCTGCCCGTAATCTTTGATGATCTCAATCTCTGGGCGCTCAGGTCTAGCTTTGAGGCGGTGTTGCAGAATCATCAAGGTACTGTCAATGCCCTCATGGATATTTACAGGCTTAATCTCTGCTTCGTCCATGCGTGAGAAGTTACGCAGCGATAGAACAATTTGGCGGATGCGATCGCTACCTACTTTCATAGAAGCCAGCATTTTGGGGAGATCTTGCTGCAAAAACTCGAAGTCAATTTCCTCTGCTTCTGCCTCAATTTCAGGAGTGGTTTGGGGATAATGCTGCTGGTACAACTGCACAAAGCTCAGGAGGTCTTGAGTGTACTCCTGCACATGCATCAGGTTGCCGTGGATGAAGTTGATCGGGTTATTGATCTCGTGCGCTACCCCTGCTACCAGTTGCCCTAAGCTCGACATCTTTTCACTTTGCACCACCTGAGCTTGGGTTCTCTGCAACTCTTCTAGTGCCTCTTTTAGTTCAACAGTGCGGGCTTCTACTCGGTTTTCTAGTTCTGCATTGCTCGCTTCTAAGGCAGTGAAAGAATCCCGCAATTGCCCTGCCATGTGGTTGAAGGACATGGCTAGCCTATTCAGCTCTTGAATACTATTATCCTCGATCGCCTGATCAAGATTACCTGCCGCCATATCCTCACTGGCGCGACTGAGCCGCAAAATCGGTCGAGTAATCCACTGCGAAGTAAAAACACCTAATATTGAAGCGATCGCCAAAGCCCCCAAACACAACAGGATCGTGGTGCGGTTATTAGCGTTAATCTGAGCCATAAATGCGTCTTCTGGCACGCTAACGACCACGAGCCAATCCAGGCCATACTGGTCTTGCCAAGGAGCCACTTGGACGTATTGCAACTCCCCCTGGAGATTGAACTTCATCTTTTGCGGTTGGGTAATACGATGAAAATCACCAAACTGTTGTTTCAGTTTTTGGGTCACACCCCGTACTGTCGAATTGGAGGTATCCAGCGCCTGCAAACGCTGAATTTCATCTTTAACGAGGGTAAAAGGCTTTTCGGTCCCTGAGTTGGCAATCAGTAGGCCACTTCGTTCTAGGATAAATACCTGCCCTCCGTGACTCACTTCCATCTTCCGCAGAAAATCACTTAGCTTTAAGAGGTGAATATCAGCTCCTACCATACCCAGCAGTTGATTGTCGCGGTCATAAATGGGACGACCCGCCGAAGCCACAATGTAGGGGTAGCCTGGATAGTTCCAAGTGTAGATGCGAGACCAAACGGGTTTTCCCGCTTTCACGGGTTCTGTATACCAGGCCATGCTGAAGTTATCCCAGTCAGCGACCGTTGTTAACTTCGTCCGATTGCCTTGGTCATCCGTTGCATAGGTATAGCAATTATTAAAAGGTTGATTGCTCCAATCATCAACTGTGACCGTTTTGCCATCATAGCGACCTGCCCCCGCCCCCTCACCAGTGGTCAACCCAATACCGATGTAGCTGAGGTCGTAGGCTTGCATTTGCTGCCAGAAGTATTTCGCTACGGTTTCGCGATCGCGGACATCCAGCAGACCCATTTGAATCGCATCGGCATTAATCTGAATGACCTTATGAGGAATCGACAAGTAGGCATCCAAATGTTGATCAACCGAATAGCTGGTTCGTTCCATCAATTGATCCGCTAGCTCACTGACCGCTTTCTGACCATTTTTAAAGGAAAGATAACCCACTAAACCGACTGCGCCAAAAATTTGCAAAACAAAGGGAACAATCAGTACAAGCTGTAGGGGGAGAGCCTGAACTCGGCCAAAGCGATGCATCTTCATACGTGCAAATGCGATTAAGTCGGTATCCAATTAAACATAAGGTTCCCAGCTGGCCTGTTATCTTATCGCTGCGATTAATAATCACAGTGGCAGCACGACAGATATCACGACCCAATCAATGATTTAGTGGGTAACGGCCACTGGGGTTAATGCTATCACTCTTGAAGAAGGTTCGAATTGCTCAGGTTGCAGTGGCATCTCAATCAAGAATTTAGTATATTGCCCCGCTGCCGATTCACAAGTCAAACGGCCCTGATGCTTCTCAACCACAATCTGATAGCTGATTGCTAACCCCAACCCTGTTCCCCGTCCCACAGGTTTTGTGGTGAAGAAGGGATCAAATAATCTAGCCCTAGTGGCTTCGCTCATCCCAGGCCCATTGTCAGCAATTTCTACTCTGAGCCAGCCAGAATTAAGCACAGCCGTTGAGATGGTGATCGTGCTGGGATCAGCTTGCATGGCCTCTAGCGATCGCTGCTTATCGTACTCCTCTAGCGCATCAATGGCATTCACCAGGATGTTCATAAACACCTGATTCAGTTGACCCGCATAGCAGTTGACCAACGGCACCTCACCATATTCCTTAATCACCGTCACACCAGGGTGCTCAGGTTTAGGCTTGAGGCGATTTTGCAAGATCAGGAGAGTACTATCAATACCTTCGTGAATATCCACAGGTTTCATCTCTGCTTCATCTAAGCGAGAGAAGTTACGCAGAGACAAAACAATTTGCCGAATGCGATCGGTCCCTAATTTCATCGAGACTAAGGTTTTCGGTAAGTCCTCTGCCAAGAAATCTAGTTCGATCGCTGCCGCTTGGGTCTGCAACTCAGCAGGCAACCGAGGCATCTGCTGTTGCAGTACCTGCACTAACTCCAGCAGATCTTGCGTGTACTCATCGACATAGGTGAGATTGCCGTGAATAAAGTTGATGGGATTGTTGATCTCATGGGCTACCCCGGCTACCAACTGTCCCAAGCTCGACATCTTTTCCGTTTGAATTAACTGGCTTTGAGTCGCTTGCAGTTCTTGGAGGGTTTGAGCCAGTTGCTTCGCCTGTTCGGTGCGCTCTTGGACTAATTGCTCAACCTGGGTAGTATGTTGAATCGATAAACGCAAATAAACGGTCAGCAATCCGGTCAAAGCCAAGCCCATTCCTAAGCTCATCCAAGTGCCAGAGTAAGCTTGGGGACTGGTAAATGCAGCAGTGGGGGCAAGCTGGAGTGACCACTGATGGCCTGCCACATTCAACGTCCGAGTACAGAAATCTGGATTGTTGCACAGGGAGCTTTGGTAAATTTCAGCAGGGAGCTGAAGGTCTGCATCAGCTATCACTGTCCGAGTCTGCGATTGATAAACCGCTAATAGCCGTTCTTGGCCAACTACTGAGTTGTCATAGAGGTAGAAGTCAATTTGATCTAATCGCAAGCCTGTCAAAGCAGGTTTGATCACTTCAGCGAGCGCAAAAACCCCAGACACGACTCCCTGAAAACTTTGCTGCCGTGCTGTCACACTATCAACGGCTACTTGATTGCCATAAACGGGTAACACCACTAGAAACCCAAGCTGTTTCAGAACTACCAGTTCAATGCGTCCGGTTGACTGCATTTGGCCCGTCTGCCGTGCTTGTTCAATCGCTTGTCGTCGCATCGGTTCTGATCCCAGATCAAACCCCATGATGCTAGAGAGCTTGGGCAGGGGTTCTGCATAGGCCACCGGAAAGTATTCTGGACGCTGGCTTGCTGGCACCATCTGGTCTTGGGGTCCGGACTGTTTCACCGCAAAATCAGGAAAACCTATGGTTCGCATTTGCCGCTCAAAGCTAGCGCGATCGCGGTTGAGCACCTTAGGAGCCCAGTTAAACCCATAAATACTGGAATGATTGGCAATGAAATCTGTCAGAAAGGTTTCAAAGTCCTGCCGAGTCACTTGCTCGGACGCTTGATATAACTTTCCTACCGCCTGCAATATCTCTAAGTTAGTGTCGATATTCTGCTGCAAAGCTGTAGACAACAGAGTCGCTTGATTGCGGAATTCTGTCTTCAAGCGTTCCTGCTCCCAGTGCCAAACCGTAACGCTCGCAATACTTGACAAAACAGTTCCAGCGCACAAAACAAGCCATACCGGAAGATAGCGGCGCTTGAGAGACGAAGGCTGAATCACAGATGAGAACCTTAGAGCGGGGGAGAAACTTGGGATAAATCTTTACTAAATTTTCTGGATTATAGTTATGTTCTATTCAACCCAACAGCGCAAAATGGCTGAATCGCAGACGCTAGGATTTATCAACACTTTATTAACTTGCGAAGAAATATTAAGAGGACGTTTTTGAGCCGCTAATGGTAGCCTCAGGGTAGGAGGGGAGCGTCATGGCCATCTTTCGGTCTACCAGGCGGCAGTTTATTCAGGCGATCGCTGGCGAGGCCAGTAGGCTAGCGCTTCTCGGCTGTGTGAAACGACGTGAGCGAACTGGGCAAGCTGGGCAAACTGAGCAAACAATGGTCACTCTATACACCTTTGGCGATTCGATTTTGGATTGTGCGCGGTACAACGACTATGGGGTTCATCCAGGACAGTTGCTTGTTCGCAATGACGATCACCTCTTCCCAGAATTTCGCGGCCAGGATTTACTATCCCGTGGGCCAGCCCAGTTAGAGCACCGAGCCGAAGATGGTGCAACGGTCAGAGCCTTACCAGCCCAGGGACAAGGACTGCGAGCGCAAGAACCTGCCTTCGCCTTAATTACGATTGGCGGTAATGATTTGTTGGGCGGATTAATTCGAGATCCAGGCCCAGGTATCACGACTTTTGGTCAAGCCCTTGACGCCTTTGTGCAGCGATTACCGATTCGACCCGTGCTGCTAGGCAATGTCTACGATCCCACTCTGGACGATGATCAGCGTAACTTTTTGGGCATTGATCCCGCGATCGCTCGCGCCAATCTCCAACGGATCAACAAAGTGATTCAAGCAATTGCCAGTCGCTACGGCCAGTTAGTCGATCTTCACGCCCACTTTTTGACAGGTGATCCCTCCTGGTTCACCGCCACCATTGAACCCAGTCTCCGAGGGGCCTCAGAAGTGCGACGAGCCTTTCTACCTTATGTCTTAGGAAAAGCGACCGAATCGAGTTCTCCCTAGCTCAACTTCATCGGTTCAGTGGTTTCTGCCTGAAGGTGAATTCGGTTTTAGCCGACATTGCCCATGATCTAGCTGAATAGCAGCCCAGAATTTCCTATGACGCATTTGTTTACTCCGTTGATCCAGCGCGGTATCACATTTCGCAACCGCATCGTAGTATCGCCGATGTGCCAGTACTCTAGTACACATGGCTTCGCGAATGATTGGCATACCGTTCATTTGGTTAGCCGTGCCGTCGGTGGGGCAGGCATTGTATTGACAGAAGCCGCAGCAGTAGAACCACGAGGACGCATCACCCCCCAAGATTTGGGAATCTGGAAAGATGATCACATCCCAGCCTTAGCCAAAATAGTTTCCCTGATTGATGGCGCTGGAGCCGTGGCAGGAATTCAACTGGCTCATGCTGGGAGAAAAGCTAGTACCACTCCACCTTGGGAAGGTGGCAAAGCCGTAGCAGCAGATGCAGATGGCTGGCAACCTGTGGCTCCTAGCCCGATCCCCTTCGATGCGGATAGCCCAACTCCAGCTGCTCTCAGTCGTGAAGACATTCAGCAGATGATTGTGAGCTTTGTCCAAGCGACCAAGCGATCGCTAGAAGCAGGTTTCAAACTCATTGAAATCCATGCGGCACATGGCTATCTCCTCCATGAATTTCTCTCACCCTTGAGCAACCAGCGTCAAGATGAGTACGGTGGTAGTTTTGAGAATCGTATTCGTTTGTTACAAGAAGTTGTGACCGCAGTTCGAGAGATCTTGCCCGATCGCTATCCTTTATGGGTGCGCCTCTCGGCCACAGATTGGTTAGAGAACGGCTGGGATATTGAGCAGAGCATAGCTCTCAGTGAAAAGCTGAAGCCTTTAGGGATAGATTTGGTAGACTGTTCTTCTGGTGGAATTTTACCTGGCGCAAAAATTCCAGTTGGGCCAGGCTACCAAACTCCGTTAGCGGAACGTATTCGCCGAGAAGCTGCGATCGCCACCGGAGCAGTCGGGATGATTACATCTCCAGGGCAAGCCGATCACATTATTCGCACCGAACAAGCAGATGTAGTGCTCCTAGCGCGAGAGTTTCTGCGCGATCCTTACTGGGCACTACGAGCCGCAAAACAGTTGGGTCACGATATTCCTACACCGGTGCAGTACGAGCGGGCATGGCGATGAGGGATATCTCGATTCAGCCAGCCTAGCTAGGACGCTGTTCCTTCAGGGAGCGGTGCAGCAAGCGACAAGGCCAGACAAAGGCTCCGCCAACACTAACAGCAGTAATCACTAAAAAAATTTGTAAAACTTCTCTAGGTGCTTCAGGAGACTCTGTGGGCTTGTCTTCAGCGCCCTTCAGTAGTTCTGGAAGCAATTGGGAGAGCTGGTTGGCAGTGCTAATTCCTTCGATCGCGGCTCCGATCAAATACGCTACCAAGGCGATGCCGAACCAGGAATGCATAAATATGTTCGGATGAAATCCGAAAGCAAGCGGGCTTGTCAACGGAGATGCGGTCGCAGATGCAAACGGTGGTTTTATCGCACACAGAGCCGACTTTCAGCCGTATCGCGAATCAATGGTAGCTTCGCTTGAATGTAAGTATTGAGGCTATGAGCTGCCTGAGCGTCAATAGGTTGTTCAGCAGCGAACTGCCTCAGGAGCAATTGTGCTAAGGCAGAGTCATCAAACTGTAGCAGAGTGCTGACCTGGATTGTGTCCACGACACTCCAAAGTTGACGCATCATTTTGGGAGTCATTTTTGCATCCTCTACACCTTAAGGATTTCTTTATAATTAACATGATTTCTGATTTCGCGTCGGCTTTCCGTTCCAGATGTCACAAATCAACATGGGTAGCTCAGTTTTTCTCATAAATGAGCCAATGAGTGAATCTCGGCGATCGCGTTCCAACTCGACGCAGTGCGCTTTTATGCCACCATATAAAGTCTGAGAAAGGAACGCCCTATGAAGAACAAATGGATCAGCCTACTGCGCTGGGTGCTAATCGGGGTTCTGATTGTTCTAGCGATCGGAATTCTCAACAAATTTGGAATTGAGCAAATTCGGCAGCAGGTGGATCAGTTCGGCATCTGGGCACCCGCAATCCTGTTTGGGCTGCGCTTTACCAGCATTATCCTGCCAGTCCTACCAGGGACAGCTTATGCGATTTTGGCAGGCGGACTGTTTGGATTCGCCAAAGGTCTGTTGATTGTCGCTTTAGCAGATTTGGCCTCCTGCACCTTCAACTTCTACATTGCCCGTCGCTATGGTCGTAGCTTGGTAGAACGCTTCGTGGGGCAGCAGTTTATGGAGAAAGTCGATCGCCTGGGACAACGACATCTAGAGCGCAACTTTTTCCTCATGGCTGGTTTCCTCAT
>DATNPE010000350.1:0-2552 GCA_036703355.1 Allocoleopsis sp.
AACAAGTAACAGCAATTCTCAATCAGTAATACGCTATTAAGCTCAGCGATCGCCCCTATTCTCCTCAACCAGGAGCGATCGCCCAACTAAGCCTATACCCTGAAGTTCTGGGAGTAATCAGCTCATGATCATGCAAGCTGAAGAAAAAAGGTTTTGTACACCTGAGGAGTATTTTGACCTTGAGGTGAATTCAGACATAAGACATGAGTACATCAACGGGGAAATCATTCCGATGACTGGCGGCACACCAGAACATAATGAAATCGCCAGTATTCTCAATGCAACCTTGAGGACGAGCTTGAAAGGTAAGCCTTACAGCATCTTTGTGGCGGATCAACGGCTTTGGATTCGCGATCGCAATCTCTACACCTATCCTGATGTGATGGTTTGTTCTCGACCGCTGGAGAGACAGGCTGGACGCAACGATACTGTTACCAACGCAGTCATGATTGCCGAAGTGCTTTCCAAGTCAACCAAGAGCTACGACCGAGATGAAAAATTTGCCGCTTATCGCACTATCCCGACCTTTCAAGAATATTTATTGATTGATCAGTACACACTGCACGTTGAGCAATACTCTAGAACTGAATCTCATAAATGGATTTTTACCGAACACGACGATCCAGAAACGCATATTTTACTAGCATCCATTCCCTTCGAGATTCGTTTGGCAGACCTCTACGAAGGTATTGAGCTTGAGTCATCGTGATGGATAACACTGATATGACTATTAATGCGATCGAGCTGCCGATGGGAAAAATTGCTGAGTTTTGCGATTCGCCCTAGGCGAGGCTACGCCAACGCTGGCAAGTTACTGAATTTGCCCTATTTGGTTCTGTTCTGCGCGATGACTTTCGTCCTGAGAGCGATATTGACGTAATGGTGCAGTTTCATCCAGAGGCACACCCCACATTTAGCACCTTAGACCAAATGGAAACGGAGTTAAAGACTATCTTTCATCAAGACATTGACTTAATCACCCGCCAGGGTATTGCAGCTAGTCTTAACTACCTACGCCGTCAAGAAATCCTTTCCTCCGCCCAAGTAATTTATGCAACGGGATCTGCAATTTCTGCTTGATATGCTGCAATCCGCAGAACTCGTCATCAACTACACTGCTCAATGTTCCGAAGACGAGTTCCTGACAAATGTGCAACTACAAGATGCAGTGATTCGGCGACTATTGGTGATTGCTGAAGCTGCTAGACGGGTTTCAGAAACGACTCGCCAGACTTTACCAACGATTGCGTGGCAAGAGATCAATGGTATGCGAAATCGATTAGTGCATTCCACACGATGTAGACCTCAACATCGTGTGGAATGCTGTGCAAAATGAGATACCACCTCTGATTGAAGAGTTGAAAGCCAAGGTTCCTCCTGAAAGTTGAAGTAAGAGAACCAACGATCGCCCTTACTTCTCCTCAACCAGGAGCGATCGCTGATTCTCTTTAGCGCTTCTTGCCGAATTTGGCTTTGAGGTCGTTGAGCGTGGCGGGTTGGGGTTTAGCGCGATCGCCCTGCTTTTCGCCTTGCGGTTTGCTTTCATGCCCCTTGCTGGGCTTACTGGTGGGTCTAGGAGCTTCTTGGCCAGAACGCATGGTTAAACTAATGCGCTTGAGGGCTTCGTTGACTTCTAGAACCCGTACCTTCACCACCTGACCCACTTTGACAATTTGTTTGGGGTCGCTGACAAAGCGATCGGCGAGTTGGGAGATGTGAACTAAGCCATCTTGATGCACACCAATATCCACAAAGGCTCCAAAGTTCGCTACGTTGGTGACCACGCCTTCCAGTTCCATGCCGACTTGCAAGTCAGAGATCTCTTTCACGCCTTCCTTAAAGGTGGCGTACTTGAACTCGGCACGGGGGTCGCGACCAGGCTTCTCTAGCTCACCGATAATGTCGCGTAGGGTGGGTTCTCCTACCGTCTCAGTCACATACTGTTTTAGATTGGCAGATTTGAGTCGTTCTGCAACTTGGGTGATTTGGGTGAGAGGAACCTGTAGATCTTTGGCGATCGCTTCTACCACGCCATAACTTTCGGGATGCACTGCGGTATTATCCAGTGGATTCTCGCCCTCCCGAATGCGTAAAAATCCTGCTGCTTGCTCAAAGGCTTTTGGGCCTAACTTGGCAACTTTCTTTAACTCTCGCCGATTCTTGAAGGCACCGTTTTGGTTGCGGTAGGCGACGATGTTGTTGGCGATCGTGGGCGTGATGCCAGAAACAAACGTGAGCAACTCTTTAGAAGCGGTGTTGAGGTCTACGCCGACATAGTTGACACAACTCTCTACCGTTTCATCCAGCTTCTTTTTCAGCAGTTTTTGGTCTACGTCATGCTGGTACTGCCCTACCCCAATCGATTTGGGGTCAATCTTCACCAGTTCTGCCAACGGGTCTTGTAAGCGCCGCCCAATGCTGATTGCGCCGCGCACGGTGATGTCTAAATTGGGAAACTCCGCGATCGCCACTTCACTCGCCGAGTAGATGGAAGCACCCGATTCGTTCACCATCACCTTAATTGGTTTGCGGTCTAAGGTTGCTAACACTTC
>DATNPE010000351.1:0-5307 GCA_036703355.1 Allocoleopsis sp.
CTAGCGGGCGAAAGAGAAAACGCAACCCCCAAAGGTGACGCTGCCACAGGGGGGTATTGGGAGGGCCATTCAGGAGCCGAGGCGAGGGGTCAGCCATGATGCAAATGCGTGGGTCAGCCTGAGATTGCAGTTGAAAGGTGCTCGCTCCACGATAGCTTGGTTTGGTGATTATAGAGGTCGTTGCACCCTTGCCTCCAAGGCTTGAAAGTCTGCCCCAGAGACTAGTTCAACTGTGTGAGCATCCACTACTAAGAAAGAAGGAGTTCCATCAATTTTAAGCGTATTCGCCAGTTGCGTATCTTGGGCGATCGCTTGAGTGGCAGCTTCACTCTGGCGATCGCGCTCGAATTGTTCAAGGTTGAGTTTTAACTGGATGGCGATGGCTCGGTAGAGGTTGTCGTTCAATTTGTCTTGGCGCTCAAACAAGGCATCATGAAACGCCCAGAATTTCTCCTGTTGTCCAGCGGCCCAAACTGCTTTTGCAGCGGGGAGAGAGTCTGGATGGATGTCCGTCAGCGGAAAGTGCTTGTAAATCAAAGCCACCTGGGGATGCCCTGAGAGAAACTGCTTCAACGCTGGATGAGCTTGGATGCAATAAGGACACTCAAAATCGGCAAACTCGATCAAGGTGACTTTGGCCGTCTGAACATCTCCAAGGGCAGGGGCAGTGCGAACCATCGCCTCGAGCTGTGGTTTCATCTCAGCGATCGCGGCGGCCTGCGCCTGCTGTTGCTGCATCTGTTGTTGGCGCTGGTACTCCGCCAGGGATTTGAGGATGGCCTCTGGATGTCGCTCAATGATTTCTAAAACCGCTTGTTCTAGGTTTTTGCCCACCGCTTCAGCCGGCAGCGTTCCGCAGAGCCAGAGAACACAGCAGCAGAGTACAACGAAACATTGCCACAGTTTCACAAGTCACCTGCCTCAATTGCAGAGTTTGCCATTTTAACTAGGGAGTTGCGATCGCCGACCTTGATGCCCATCGAGTAGCGGTAGCTATACTCATCCCAAACGACTTTGGCATCACTACAATTGGCTCCGCAAGTCCAGGGGATGAACCAGCCCTCAATATCATTAGCCAACTTCACTTTTTGCATCGGTTCTTGGGACTTCATGCCTGGATAGTGGCGCACCCAAGCATACTCAGACTCAATCGATTGAGCAAGCTTCAGACGACCTGCCACCGTACCAAAGCGACAGACGTTGCCACCAGAGCAGGTGAGGGAATAGCCTAAGACGATTTCATACCTCCGATTGGAAGGTTGTTCTGGCAATACAGCTTGGACGGGGGGTGGTTCATAGTTGGCTTCTATCTGCAAGTCCTGAGGCAGGTAGGTGGGCGGGCGCAGAGGAATCTGAGTACGTTTCAAGGTGGGATGTACCGGATCGAAGAGGGTCGAGGCATTTGAGATCGAGGGAGGAATTTGCTGTGTGAACGCTTGCAAGGCCAATCCACCCCCTAAACTGCATCCCAGTAAGATTGCGAGTAGCCCTAACTTAAATCTTAGTCTCATGGTTGTTGACCCTAACTCTGACATGAAACCTGTGACACTTATTGGCTCACCTGTGTATTTGCAGGTAGCTTGAACCCGAGTTGCCTGAGTGCCCAAAGGTCTTCTGGGTAGAAAGTACCCTGAGCTGCGATGACGCGATTGACAGTCGCTTGTACTTTGGCCCGACCCAAGCGCCGTATTTCATTTTGATAACGACCGAGTGCCAGTTGGTTTGCCACATTTCGCTCAACAATTTGGGTTAAGGAGACAGCATCACCCGGTGCGTTGTAAAACTCTTCCCGGCACTGTGGTCCTACGACTGAAATGACGAGATCAGTTCCGCCTGCTTCATCTGGATGAAAGGTGTAAAGCAGGAAGTAAGTTTTTTCCTTTGACGAGGCTTGAGCGATTAATTCTGTGCGGACGATGGGTGGCCGAACTCGACTAGGAAGACAAGGTTTTACGAACTCTGGAATTGAGGCTGGTTGAGCTTGTCCGATGGGTCCACTTCCAACGACCATGAGCGTCGTGAGGCAGGTCGTTAATCCAAATACAACGGTTTGCTTCAGAGCTTTTTTCATGATGCTGCCTTTGATTCTAGTGATTAGAACTTGATGTACTTTCTGGGGTCAACCTCGCGACCGCTATAGGGGTTGCCAGGAGTGGCTCCTTCAATCACGGTGATGTGTAAGTGGGGTCCTGTGCCCACCCCGGATTGCCCACTTCGAGTAATGATTTGTCCTGCTGAGACAGGATCGCCAACTTTGACGAGCCGCTTTGAGTTATGCGCGTATAGCGTCATCAGTCCCCGGCCATGCTCGACAATGACCGTCTCGCCATAACCACTCATCCAGCCTGAGTACACGACTTTGCCTCCATCTGCGGCTTTAACGGGAGTGTGGCTCGCAACTCCTAAATCAATGCCGCGATGGAGAGAACTGCACCCCGCACAAGGCGATGCTCTAGGGCCAAATTCACTCGTGACTGGAGCACCTGGAATCGGATTTTGTAATTTACCTGTGGCTTTGCCATTTCCTTTGCTGTTACTAGTGCAAGTTACACCAGTCGTGCCCGTTGCTGCTTTACTACCCGTGAAGGTGAGAACCTTTTGGAATGTTTGGGCATATCCGCCAATGAGTTTCCATTGGTCAGTTCCATTGACTTGCTGCCTGGCGCAGCGATAGTCTGCTTTGCCGCCAGCAATACACTGTGAGAGCGGGCGTATGTGCCCATACCAGCCTTCTTTCATCCCTCGACACAGGGCATCTGCCGCGATCGCGGGTTGAGCCAAGCGTCTGTCACTGATCCCTCGATAAGCGGATAAGCCTAAGCGTTGGAGGACCAATCGTTTTTTGTCACACCAAGTCACCTGAATCATGCCTTCACCCCAGCCGCACTCGTCATAGTGATGGCGGCTGTACTCATCCATCGTGTTCCAAAAGTCGGTTTCATGTTGTGCAGTGGCCAGAATATAAGCCAGTTGGGCTGGATCACTCACGCCTGCTTTAGCACAAGACTGCATAATCAAGGGAACCATTTTGAGGGCTTGAGCTTGCTTGCTACTGGGTAGAGAGGCCAAGACCCGTTGACTGCGCGCATCTAATTTTGTGGAATCGACCTGGCAAATCTGACTGTTCTGGTCTGAGGCTGTGCCTGGATCATACTGGTGAATCATTGCTTGCACTTCCGGGGGAATTTCAGGCTCCTGAACCCCGGCTGGCGGTGGGAGCTCAGTCAGTCCGACGAGAACTTTGCCCTTCTCGTGAGTGGGAAACCAGGGAACTGGGCCAATAAAGTAGGGGGTACAGCCGAGATCGACAAAGGCGCTGCGATGGCAGACCCGAAAGTACAGCCCGAACTTCCCCGTTCCCGTCGATTCGTCTGTCTCGCTCAGCACGACCTTAAAGGCTTTGCCAAATGGGTGTCTTCCTGTTGGCTCTTGACCTCCATTGAGCGTTCCTAATACCCCATGTCCCCCTAGCACCATCTGCCCCCCCGCGCCATTGCCTCCTCGAAGCCATCTAGCTCCATGTAGCCGAGTCGGGTCACCTGCGCTTCCCAGCGAAATCGGGGAACTCAGTTCCAGGTAATCGCACCCTTGGGCTTGAGCGCACTCATAATGGAAGCCCACCTCATAACTACCCGTGATGCTGTGCTGGGTGGGTGTCCAGCGAGACTCCTGATGTGCGCTATCACCTCCATAGGTCACGTCATGAGTGGCGATTAGACCCAAGAACTGGCCGGGATTGAAGAAGGCAGAAAAAGGGACATTGCCTAGTCCTGGGATTTGGGCTAGATGGAGGTTTTTCCAATCCCGAATGCTCCTCAAGGTCGCCTGTTCCAGTCCTGGCAATTGCGCGAAGCTGTACTGACTCAGGTCCAAGTGATTGAGAGCAAGATTGCCGACTTCCGGGAGCTGGGCTAAAGCAGCGATCGGCTGCTCTGTCCAGACCCTAAAATTACTCATCCGTGAAAGAGTTTGGGCAACATTGGGGATGCTTTGGATGATCAGATCATAGAGCGGTCTGACCTCACTGACTTTAAGTCCCGCGATCGCCGGTATCTGGCTCACCAGCTCAGCAACGGTTTCATCCGTGAGAAAACTAAAGTTGCTCAAGCTCAAGGTCGTTGGATCAAGTCCCCCCCAGTGCACGGCATCTCCGAGACTGAAGTTGCCTAAAGCAAAGGCATCCTGAACATCCCCTAGTTTCAGCACGTTTAGAACAGAATCTCCCGCTTGCCAGGAGCGTGACAAGTTGTAGCTGAGATCTCTAGCGGCATCTTCTGGGATATCCAGCCCTCCGGCACTCTCAAAAGCGGGCAAAGCGGAAAAAGATACTTGATCCCATGCAGGTGTGGCGTGTCCTGCCGAATCAGCAGTCACCGGTAGCTCTGAGCCAACTTGTGCCCTGACGGGCGATGCGCCAAGTAGTACCAGTGCCAGAACGAGACACAGGCTCAGCAAGATCGATTTGATTCGGTTGAATAGGAGCCGCATGACACTAGAGGAAATGAGTCACGCCGCCACTGTAGAAACCTGAAATGTCAGAGAAATGGACTTGAGCGGATTGCCAGATGGAATTGGTGTGTCATTTCTGCTTTTTCTCAGTTGTCAATCGTACGATGTGAGAAATTGTTCTGCTTCCACATCAGGGCAAGAGAACAGTTGCAACTAAGTTTTAAGAGTTAGAGGGTCAACCCGGTCTTTTTAGGATGCGACGAGCGATTCAACTACTAAGTGGTACCGGAGCAATCGTCGCTGGGCTCCTTTGTGACATGAGGGAGCGCCACCTGGAGGATTTTGAAACGATCTGGCAAGGAATGCTGAGTGTGACAAACCAAGCCGATCGCGACTGGAGATGGAATTACAAACTGCAACAAGCCGATCAAGCCGTTCGATATGAAGCTTATGCGATTGAAGTAGAGAGCCTGACCCAAGGACTGATGTGGCTGGAAACCCAATGGCATCGCTCTGTCTTGCCGCAGCGCGATCGCCTGGTTTATGTGGAAGCTTTGGCGGTGGCTCCTTGGAATCGTCGATTGCTCGAAGATCCTCCTTATTTGCAAGGAGTGGGCCGAACCCTGCTGCTGTTTGCGCGACAACGGAGTCTAGAACTGAGCTATGGCGGTCGAGTGGGGCTGCATGCACTTCCAGGTTCAGAAGGCTTTTATCGCCGCAATCAGATGGCAGAATATGGGCCAGACTCTGACAAAGAAGGCTTGATATACTTTGAGTACAGCCTGATTCGAGGCTAGACTCAAAGTATCATTCATTGGGAAAAGATCCTGCATGGACGACCAGACACTTGCTATCCAA
>DATNPE010000352.1:0-7733 GCA_036703355.1 Allocoleopsis sp.
TTGAGCTTTGGCTTCCCGGTTATTGCGGGCAGGGGGAAAGGTTTTCAGCGATCGCGGATCGGCTCCATAGCGCACCTGAAACAGCTTATCTAAAGCAGATTCTACAGTTTCACTCAGGGCTCCCTGCTGGCGGCGCTGCAAAACATTGCGCCCCTCAAAGTTCCCGTTGCGCGTCACTGTAAACTGCTGGGTCAGTTCCGCGAGTTCCTCCGCACTCAAAAGTTGTTCGAGTTCGGCGTAGCTCCAGACATAGAAAGCGCCTTCTTCGGGTTCTGCTTCATCGGGGGTGGTAAAGCTGTCGGCATCTTGAGCGGCATAGAAGTAACCTTGGGGCGCAGTCATTTCTCGCTTCAGCCATTGCACCGTTCCCGCGATCGCCCGCTCAAACGCAGGTTCGTGCATCCCCGCACTCCACAAATTTGCCAAATACTCCACGATTTGCCCGTTGTCGTAGAGCATCTTTTCAAAGTGAGGCACGGTCCAAGTGGGGTCTACCGTGTAGCGATGGAAGCCACCTCCCACATGGTCATAAATCCCGCCCAAAGCCAAATTCAAACCACGTTTGGTACAGGTTTCGGTCGCGTCGTACTTGATGTGGTCCTGAAACCGCACCGCGTGCAGCACCATATCAGCATAAGGAATCATCGGGAAGCTAGGGCCATGTCCCTCCGACGTAAGTACCCCGGTGTTGTACTCCAACCCTTGCCGCAATAACTCGTCACTCAACTCTTGGCCTGGATTCAACAAGGCAGAACTTTGCAGATGCCCCAACAGTTCTTCTTTGAGCGCTTGCACCTTCTGGGGTTCGTTGTCGTAATAGCGACGAATTGCCTGCAACACTTGCATGAATCCAGGGCGACCATAACGCGGCTCTAGGGGAAAATAGGTGCCGCCATAAAAGGGGATGAGGTCGTCGGGCGCTAGAAAGACATTCAAAGGCCAACCGCCTTGTCCTGTCATCATCTGCACTGTTTGCATGTAGATGCTGTCCAGGTCTGGGCGTTCCTCGCGATCGACTTTGATCGGCAAAAAGTTAGCGTTCATGTAGTCCGCGATCGCCTGATCGGAAAAAGCTTCTCCTTCCATGACCGTACACCAGTGGCAACTGGAATAGCCCACCGACAAAAAGATCGGTTTGTTGTCTCGTCGGGCTGCTTCCAGAGCTTCTTCACACCAAGGCCACCAGTCGATCGGGTTCTCGGCATGTTTCCGCAAGTAGAGGCTTTGGGCTTGAGCCAGGCGATTTGTCATAGGGGCTGATCCTAGAACTCAATAGGGGCATACCTTTGACAGTTTATCGCGCTCAAGCTGAGAGGGGCTGTATCTTGCGGGCGATCGCTCAACTCCTTTCGGCAAAGCGATTAGAATATGAGCCAAACCCGGAGGTCTGTTAACGGTGGCAGACAGTTGAGGCGTGAATCATGCAAGCACAACCAGATTGGGCGTTTCTGGCAGCAAGTTCTCCTTATCAAACTGCGATCGCGGTGCAGAAGCTATTGCAGGAGGGCAAATCGATGGAAGCGAACGAAGGACTCCATGCACTGATTGATTCTATGGGTAGGTCAGAAAAACGAGCGCTGAAAAGCCAACTGACTCGGTTAATGAGCCATGTTATTAAGTGGAAGTGCCAACCAGAGCGGCGATCGCCCAGTTGGGCAATTACAATTCGCGATGCCCGGACTGAGATTGCTGACAGCCAAGAAGAATTTCCCAGCCTTAACCGAGATCACATTGAGTCAATTTGGCAGAAGTGTTTCGACAGAGCCATCAAAGACGCTGAGGACGAAATGGGGATGCGGTGTTCTGTAAATTCCCTATCTTGGGCGGAGGTCTTTGAGCAGGAATACACGCTACTAAAACCTGAAACAGAATAGTCTCTTCTGATTTTCTACCCTCTTTATGCTATTCCTGTAGCAAAAATACTTCGCTCACTTTTCATCCCTCCCCTATGGACTTCTCCGGACAAAATCTCCGAGGCCGCAACTTTAAAGGACAAGACCTCACTGGAGCTAACTTTAGCTATGCCGACATCCGAGGAGCAAATTTTACAAATGCAAAGCTGAGAGGTGCGAACTTTACGGGAGCCAAAGCAGGGTTGCAAAAGCGATGGATCATCCCACAATTCATGATTGCTTTTGGGGTGTCCATCTTATCAGGGATACTCTTAGGATTCTCAGGGGCATTTACAGGAGCACTACTCACTTTCTCAGCCATTCAACACTACACAATAGTCCCTGGTCTTTTAGTTTTGGCAGTATTAGTTATTGCTTTAAGCACCCTTATCTGGCAAGGCTTTACAGTTACTGCCTTTGAAACAATTGCGGGAATAGGGGCAGTAGCGGCCTTAGTTATAGGAGTATTTACAGCTCAAGGAACATTGATAAGTGCAGGGGCAGCAGCCATCATAATGGCAATTATAAGTATGGTGGCAAGCCTAGGAGTGCTTGCGATTACAGTCGTTTTCGTAAGCACAGCCATGAGACCAATTATAGGTGCTACTGTAATTACTACTGCAACCATAACAGCAATTTCAGTTGCAAGTTTTGTTTTGTTTATAACCGTGGGGATGATTGCTTTTGCTGTTGCAGGAGCGTTCTCTGTGCCCAAAATAATTCTAGTTATATCAACGGTTATAGTTTCTATCGGAGCCACTGTTACTAGCATTTACATTGGACGGCAAGCAATTGCAAATAACGAAAAATTTTCTTTGATTCGTGTGCTTGGGGTGGCGATCGGAGGAATTGGTGGTACTACATTTCAGGGCGCAGATTTAACCGATTCTAGCTTTAACAAAGCAATATTGAAGGGTACTAACTTTGCTGGTTCTTACCGACAGCCAACTATTCTGGCTCGTGTTTGCTGGGCGGGGGCTCAAAAGCTGGAGCACGCTAGAGTTGGAAATTCTATCCTGGCGAGTACCTTCGTGCGTGAGTTATTGGTGACAAGCAACGGCTACAAAAAATCTTTTGTCAATGCCGATCTTCGCGGTGCCAACCTCAACGGAGTCAACTTAAATAAAGCCAATCTCAAGCGGGCTGACCTGAGTGAGGCGACTTTGCAGCAGGCAAATTTGGCTCAAGCCAATCTTACAGAGGTGCAAGCAATCGGCACTAACTTCACCGGAGCCACCTTCACCGGAGCTTGCTTAGAAGCTTGGAATATTGACTACACTACCCAGCTAGATCAGATTGATTGTCAGTATGTTTATTTGCTAGAACATGCGAATGAACTTGGAAATCGCGAACGCCGACCCCACGATCCAAACTCAGTCTTTGCCCCTGGCGACTTTACTAAGCTCTACACCAAAATCATCAACTCCGTCGAAATCTTGCTTCGCAATGGGGTTAACCGCGAAGCCTTTGCTGAAGCCTTTCAAAAGCTAATGCAAGAGAATCCAGAAATTAGTTTTGATTCGATTCAAAGTATTGAGAAAAAAGGCGACGATGTTTTGCTCACGTTGACGGTTCCAGAAAACAGCGATAAAGCTAAAATTTCTCAAGATTTCCTCAAACCTTACGAAGAACGTATACGACAACTAGAAGCAAAGGTAGACGAACTGCAAACGCTTCGTTCCACTGACCTCAAAGATATTGCTCTCGCATTGGCGAATCAGTCCTTGAATATCACTAATCAAGCTGTAGGAGAGGGTAAAGCTGTGCAAGGAAACAACGACTCTAGCCGCAAACTCAACATTGGTAGCATTGGTGGCGATTTCAATGCCAGTGGACAAGCCTTAAACTTTGGCGAGATGAACATCAGCGGGCAAGTCACCAACACGATTAATCAGCTACCTGCTTCCTCCCAACCTGATGAACCTGGCATCAAAGAATTGCTAGAGCAACTGCACCGAGCCATTGAAAGCGCTGAAGAACTCAAGCCAGAAGACAAAGCCGAAGCGCTGAAGCAAGTGCAAGCCTTAGCCGAAGCAGGGAAAGACCCCGCAGAACCTGAGAAGAAAAATGGAGCGAAGTCAGCGATCCGTTGGCTCAAGGGGATGTTAACCGAACTGGCTGAACCCAGCGCGATCGTGCAACTCTGCAAACACGTATTGCCTCAAATTGCTGGAATCTTTGGTTTATAAGGCGAAATTGAAGCGATCGCACGCTACAACCGACCGTAACCCCACCAAAATCAGTTCAATCGGTAGAATGGGGAAAAATGCGTGGACAGGCAAACTGCATGATTCCTACCGTTATTGAACCCTCTGGACGTGGCGATCGCGCCTTTGACATCTACTCTCGGCTACTACGGGATCGGATCATCTTCTTGGGCACCGCCATCGACTCTGATGTTGCCAACCTGATCGTGGCTCAGTTGCTCCTGTTGGACGCAGAAGACCCAGAAAAAGACATTTACCTCTACATCAACTCTCCCGGCGGCTCCGTCACCGCAGGCATGGGCATTTACGACACCATCAAGCACATCCGGGCCGATGTCTCCACCATCTGTCTAGGTTTGGCCGCTAGCATGGGCGCGTTCCTCCTCAGTGCAGGCACCAAAGGTAAGCGGGTGAGCCTCCCCCACTCCCGGATCATGATTCACCAACCTCTGGGTGGGGCGCAAGGCCAAGCCACGGACATCGAAATTCAGGCCAAGGAAATCCTCTACCACAAGCAACGCCTGAACGAAATGCTGGCTGAGCACACCGGACAACCCCTAGAGAAAATCGCTGAAGATACCGAGCGTGACTTCTTCATGTCAGCCCATGAGTCCAAGGAATACGGCTTGATTGACCAAGTGATCGAGCGTCGCCCCTCGGCTCAAAGCCCGATCGCTGCCGTTAACTAACACTTACCTCTACAAATCCCCCCTTTTTAAGGCAGGGTTGTTTCATGTTAGTGAGAGCAAAACTGAATGCAGTTGAACTCCTTGCACGGCCCCCTAAATCCCCCAATTCTGGGGGGAACCTGCTTAAAGTCCCCCAGAATTGGGGGGCTAGGGGGGCTTGGTTCGGCATTATTTTCTTGTATGAAACAACCCTGCCCTTTTTAAGGGGGGTTGGGGGGATCAGAAAGGAGATTCGTTAGGGGAAGGTTGCGATCGCAAGTAATCCAAGAATTCCAATAACTCTTCGTCAGTAAGATGTTGGCGCGATCGCTTACCGTAGGTGCGTTGTAGGTAGGTACGACCTTGCACATCAGTCCAACCTAAGCGCTTAATCTCCACGCTGGTTTGAGCGATCGCTTCCGACAGATCCATTGGTTCCCGCACAGGTTCGCGAGGCGCTGGTTCGGGTTCTACTTCACGCGCTTTTACCGCGCTCTTGCCGTTGCGACCATTGGTGCGAGTAGTAGGTTGTGTTTCGGGTTGCGTTGGGATGAAAGGTTCAGCGATCGTAGCCGTATCTATATCAATATCTGAATAAGCATGATTGAATAGTTCGCCAGAGAAACCATCCGAGAAATTAGCGGTAGGTTCTGGCACGATCGCTGGAATTTCTAGCGGAGCGGTATCTACAATCGGCAAAGGTCTTTGCGGCTGCGCTGAGAGCTGTTTCACATCCCGGTAGCTTCCTGCATCGGCCAAACGGGGCTGCGGCGAAAACTGGCCTTCGCTTTGGTGATTGGTCATCAGGTGAACCTGCACCTCATAAGCCGAAGGTGCAGCAGGAGCTTGTGGTGGCTGGGGTGCCTGAATGCCTAGTACTTCCAAGGCGCGGAGTCGAGCGCGATCTTCAGCCGCTTCAATGCTCGTGGCAGCGGCCATGCCTGTCGCTAAAACGTTGCCACCCACCTGCACAGAGGCTTTCACAATATAGTTGTCGCCCCGAATATCTAACAAGTCAGCGGTTAAGCTGCCCATCGGGTAACGAGCTTGAAACTGTGCTAAAGCCAATGGCTGCCCTTGCTGCTCAGCGAGTGGTGCAGCGTTGGGTTGATGAGGATGGCTCAGTTCAAAGCGCGACGGATTGATAGCGCCGCTTCCGTGGTTGTCCCTGGGGTCATGCATTGCAGCACCGGGAGTCTGATATCGCAGGGCTAAGTTAACCCCAAACACGTCCATTTTATGCGTGGTTTGCCTCAATTGCACCTTAACTTTATCTGGGTAAACTAAGTGAGTGGATTGATTCCATCAGGCGTTTTTAGCGAAGGCTTTTAACGACTCGTTGTCACCTCCCCATTCACGGATCGCTCCGGGTGGTTTAGTGTAACCTGCCGGAGGGATAGCTGAATAGAGGGTAATGCATGAGTTACAGATCTCTAACCCACTGGGAATACAGCAGCGGATCACGTTAAGCGCTAAGCTAAGAGAATAAGTAATAATTCTTAATCACCTGTCTTAGTACCTTGGCCTCGCCTGAAACGCATCTTTAACTGCTCACTTTTGCAAAATCGGTTAATGCTAGACCAACTTTTAGACACTCCGCTCAACTTTGGGTACGACACCCTCTTGCTCCTGCCAGTCCTGGTGGCGCTAGAAGCTGTACTCTCCGCCGATAATGCGATCGCTCTGGCTGCGATCGCCCAAGGTCTAGAGGGAAGTACCCTACAGCGTCGGGCACTCAATCTAGGTTTGGTCTGTGCCTTTGTTTTGCGGGTCGTCCTGATTTTGACCGCTACTTGGGTGACGAAGTACTGGCAGTTTGAGCTAGCAGGGGCCGCTTACTTGTTGTGGCTGGTGTTTCAGTATTTCAGCTCCCAAGAAGACGATGAACATCAGCATCATGGCCCTCGCTTTGCTTCTCTCTGGCAAGCCATTCCAGTCATCGCCTTCACCGATTTGGCTTTTTCTTTAGATAGTGTGACCACAGCGATCGCCATCTCAAAAGAAACCTGGTTGGTGATTACAGGCGGCTTAATCGGGGTAATTGCCTTGCGGTTTATGGCAGGCTTGTTTATTCGTTGGCTCGACGAATTTACCCATCTAGAAGATGCAGGTTACATCACCGTGGCTTTGGTAGGCCTGCGCTTGCTGCTGCGGGTGATTAATGAAGGGTTGGTGCCACCAGAATGGTTAATGATTAGCTTGATTGGCTTACTGTTCCTGTGGGGCTTTTCTAAGCGAGCCGAGCCAGAGGTGGAAGTCAGTAGGGAAGCCGCTGAAGTGCGATCGCCCAGCGAAGTGAAGAAATAACAACTTGTTAGACCTCTCCCCAAACCCCTCTCCTAAAAGGCGAGGGCTTTTTTTATATCTTTTATATCTTGCTCCCCTTCCCTGGAGGGAAGGGGCTGGGGGTTAGGTGCTTTATTCGCGAGTCCAAGACATGAGGGTGGGTTCCCAGTTGGCGATTTCTTCCTCTTTGAACCAGAGGGCAATTTCGCGCTGAGCAGTTTCGATCGCGTCAGAACCGTGGATCAAGTTGCGGCCAATATTCACACCGAAGTCGCCCCGGATTGTGCCAGGTTCAGCGGTGAGTGGGTTGGTGGCACCAATAATTTTGCGGGCAGAAGCCACAACGCCTTCGCCTTCCCACACCATTGCCACGACGGGTCCGGAGGTGATGAACTCGACCAGTCCAGCGAAGAAGGGTCTTTCCTTGTGGACATCGTAGTGCTGCTCAGCCAACTCGCGGCTCACATTGAGGATCTTGAGGCCCACTAGGGTAAAACCTTTTGCTTCAAAGCGACGAATGATTTCACCGACTAATTTGCGCTGCACACCATCGGGCTTAATCGCCAAAAATGTCCGTTCCAAGGGGTACTCCTGATATTTCATCAACTGTTACAAAGTCCAGATTACCTCAGAAAGTCTTTGCCAGAAGGTGCGAATCAAAGTGCGCTAGATGATCATTT
>DATNPE010000353.1:0-4885 GCA_036703355.1 Allocoleopsis sp.
AGCAAAGCTGACAAAGTAGGCGTAAACGTGATCGCATTGAAGGTAGAAACGGCAACAGAGAAAGCGATCGTCAGCGCAAATTGCTTATACAGTTGCCCCGTAGTGCCAGGGAAGAAGGCAATGGGCACAAACACCGTAATCAGCACGAGGGATGTGGCAATGACGGCACCAAACAGCGCATTCATCGAGGTCAAGGCCGCCTCCAGAGGCCGCATTCCCTCCTCATTAATCCGCCGTGAGATATCCTCCACAATCACGATCGCGTCGTCTACCACCAGACCTGTCGCCAGTGTCAAACCAAACAAGGTCAATGTGTTGATCGAGAAATTCAGCAGTTTGACGAAGATAAACGTGCCAATAAAAGCTACGGGAATTGCGATCGAAACCACCAAGGCCGCTCGCCAGTTCTGCAAAAACAGGAAGATCACCAAGATCACCAACGCGATCGCCTGTAAGAGCGAGATAATCACCTCTTCCGCCCCTGCTTCAATGAAGGTCGTCGTATCAAAGGCGATCTCATAATGCATCCCAGGGGGGAAACTGGCGGTTAGGCGTTGCATTTCATCTTTGACTGCTTGCGCCGTCTCCAGAGCATTACTACCAAACTGCTGAGTAATGCCCAACCCGATGCCTCGGTGAGTGACGCGATCTTCTGAGGTAAAGCGCAAGACCGATCCGTAGTTTTCTGCACCTAGTTCCGCTCTGCCCACATCTCTAAACTTTACCAACGTCCCATCGTCCGTGGTTTTGATCACGAGTTCGTTGAACTCCTCCACCTCTTGAAGTCGTCCTCGAGCCGTGACCGCATATTGATACTGTTGCCCAGCCGCAGCAGGCGGTTGACCAATTTGCCCCGCTCCCACTTGCAGGTTTTGTTGTTGGAGGGCTGCCACCACATCTTGCGGCGTTAAGTTGCGGCTAGCAAGCCGTTCTGGGTCTAACCAGAGGCGCATGGCATATTTGCGCTCCCCAAAGATTTGCACCCCGCCCACACCTTCGAGCCGCTTTAGGGCATCCACCACATAAAGGTCGGCGTAGTTGCTGAGGTAGATGTCATCGTAGAGGTCTTCACCTTTGCTCTCATCTCGGTCAGAGTAAAGCCCCACCGCCAGCAAGAAGTTGTTGTTGGCTTTGGAAACTTGCACCCCCGTCTGGGTGACAGGCCCAGGCAATCGCGAGAGGACCGTCGAAACCTTGTTCTGCACATCAACCGCCGCAATATCCTGGTTCAGCCCCAAGTCAAACGTGAGATTGATGTTGCTGGTACCATCATTGGCGCTGGTGGACTTGATGTATTTCACCCCAGTCACACCGTTGAGTTCCCGTTCCAAAATGTTGGTGACAGTAGACTCGACGATTTCAGCATTCGCGCCAATGTAGTTTGACGTCACGCTGACTTGCGGGGGCGTAATATCGGGATATTGGGCGATCGGCAGAGTGGGGATACAGGCAATCCCCAACAAGGTCACAACGATGGAGCAAACCGTTGCGAACACTGGGCGTTTAATAAAGAAGTCGGAAATGGAGAGAATCATAACTTCGCTACCAGTAGAAGCGTCAGGGGCGAAGCATTTTGGCAGAAATTTTTCGACGCATCTAAAATTTGACTGCTGAATGCTTCGCCCCTAGAAGACAAGGCATACAATCGTTTTTAAGAACCATTAGCAGGCGCATCAGACGGTGGAGCATCTGCGGTAATCGGCATACAGTTTTGCAACTGGAGAATGCCAGAGGTCACGATGCGATCGCTGGCACTCAATCCTTCCAACACTTCCTGGTCATTGCCGACGATTTTGCCTAACTGAACGGGCTTTTGGACTGCAACCAATTGGTTGGGCTCTAGCTGAGCCGCTCCAGGGGGGGCTCCAGGGGCTGAAGCGGCTGCTTCGCAACTGGAACCTTGGAAAGGAGCCGCCACAAAGATAAAGTCTCTACCTCCTAGTCGAGAAATTGCCGTCGTTGGGGCCAGCACACCAGGACGAGAATCCCAAATCACTCTGGCGCGAACAAATTGCTCGGTGCGGAGCTGGTTGTTAGGGTTGTCAAATATTGCCTTCACCTGCACCGACTGAGTTGAGGGGTCCACATTTGGAGCAATGAAAGAAATTTTGCCCGTTTGCAAGACGCGGTTTTGGTCGCTGAGTAGCCGAACAGGCAGACCGAGACGTAAATCAGGGGCTCTATCCAACGGGATTGCAATCTGGACTTCTAGTTCCTGATTTTGGGTCAGCGTCAGCAAAGGGGTCGAGGGGCTAACATAATCCCCCTGCTTAATCGGGATATTGCCCACAACGCCCTCGAAGGGAGCGCTAATGGTGTAGTCCTGAAGTTGCGCTTGACCTTCCGCCACATTGGCCTGAGCTTGTTGTAGTGCCCGTTGGCTTCTTGCCACTTGCGATCGGGCGCGATTGATTGCAGATTGCTGAGCCCGAATATCAGCTTCTGTCTGACGTACCGTTGCCTGGGCGGTTTGCAGAGCATTGAGCCGCTGATCCAAAATCTGTCGGCTTTCAGCTCCTTGCCGTTGCAGTTCCTGATAGCGCTCATATTCCCGCTGATTCAGTTGCACATTGGCTTGATCAGCCGCCCGTTTTGCTTGCAACGCTTCTAGGGCATCGATCGCACTAGCAACATCCGCTTCAGCCGACTCAATTTCAGCCGCTGCCGTCTCCACTGCTGCATTCCGACTGGCCACTTGCGCCCGCTGCTCTGCCGCCCCAATCTGAAGAATCTGCTCACCTGCCTCGACGCGATCGCCCGCCTCGACATAAATGGCAGCAACAGGGCCAGAAACTCGCGACTGGATCGTAATCGACTGCCGAGAATCTAGACTCGCAGCGTAGTCGGAGCTATCCTCCACCGTAGCCGTTTTAGGGTTGCCAAGTTGAACGGGCGTAGCCTGCGGCTGCATCGGGCCTGCCATCAGCATGGGCATAATCACGCGGCTGAAAACAATCCAACCAATCCCGCCAAGTAATAGCAGTCCAATGACACCAGGCAGCAGAAACCGACGAAAGCGGCTAGAATTGGCTGACTGGCCAGCATCCTGAAGGTCTTGAGGAGGGTGTAGTTCTTCCTCAGAGACGGCTGGAAGATTAGAAACGTTTTGGGTGTCGTTGCCGCTCATAGATGTTGAATTGATTTCAAACAGAGATTTAAGCCACTACAGAGGTAGTGAGCACCATAGGGATGATCAAAGTCATGATCAAGCCAGCTCAGAAGAGCCGACAGACTTCTTATCCTTATTCAGTCAGCTTCAGATAAGGCTTTCCTGGGGAGTGAGTAGCTTTCCTTCGGTGTTGGTCGTTAGTGAGTAGAGGAGATTTTGAGCTAGAGCAGCAGAGACGAATTAGCTCAAACTAGCACAGGCGATCGCGATTTAACTTCATTCTTTTCTCCCACCCGATCGGGTGAAGCGGGCAGCTATTAGATTGTGTTTCGAAGAAGATTATTGATTGTAACTTTACGTTAGATTACCTTAACACTGGACGACCCTAAATTCTATCCGGGAGCGGCAGAGAAGTTTGGTAACTTTTTGCGAGGCGAGAGGAAGACTTTGCAAGTATTAATCGCAGCTAATTAAGGAGAAATTAAGCCGCGATCGCCAGAATAAAATCTAGCTGTAGGTAGGTTCAAGGAGCTCTCTGCCTAAAGAATGCAAGCGATCGCGCATACTAAAAGAGGCTCAGCTCACCTGAATTTATGGTCAACCTTGCCTCTTTTTTTCGAGTACCACTTCCATACCAAACACCTCATAGCAGCTACCATTGGGACGGCAAACAACCCCGTTTCTTTGAAGGTTGGTATTACCGAGTCACGCTACCTGAGATCGGTGAAACCTTTGCCTTCATGTACTCGATCGAAGACCCTCAAGGGGGTACCGCGATTAGTGGGGGAGCCGCCCAAATTTTAGGCCCCAATGATGAATATCTCTGCCGCAGCTTTCCCCAGGTAGAGCAGTTCTGGGCTTGGCAGCACGCATTGGGTCTGGGGCATTGGCGCTCGATGAATGCGGTTGGTCGAGCAGGCGTGGATGAGCAGGAATCCCTCCAGCCCAAACTTTTGGCTCCTGAAGCGTTCGATCGCCTGGTGCAGGAAGGGTATCAAGCGACAGCCACTTGGCACCAAGGAGTTCTGAACGATCCCGGTTCTAGAACTTCGGCTCGTTGGCAATACCAAATTCAACCGATCTATGGTTGGGGAAATGTCGGTAATCCGCAACAATCTACAGCAGGGTGGCTCTCCTCGCTACAAATCTTTGAGCCTGGATGGCAAATCTTGATGGCGCATGGCTTAGCAACGGGTTGGATTGAGTGGCGCGGCCAACGCTACGAGTTTGTGGATGCACCTGCCTATAGCGAAAAAAACTGGGGTGGCGCGTTTCCCCAAAAGTGGTTCTGGCTCAACTGCAATTGCTTTCGCAACCAGCCTGACTTAGCGCTAACCGCAGGGGGTGGCAGGCGAGGCGTGCTGTGGTGGATGGAATCGGTAGCAATGGTCGGAGTTCACCATCAAGGCAAGTTTTATGAGTTTGTGCCTTGGAATAGCCGAGTGAGTTGGCATATCAAGCCTTGGGGCTACTGGCAGATGCAGGCGGAGAATGCTCACTATCGGGTGGAACTGACAGGAACTTGTGAGACACCAGGGACTCCTTTACGCGCCCCCACTGACCAAGGCTTAGTCTTTGTTTGTCGGGATACGATGCACGGTCACGTCACTCTACGTCTGTGGCAGCGCGATCGCCCGGAACCGATTTTAGTCGCGGAAAGCGATCTCTGTGGCTTGGAAGTTGGCGGTGGACCTTGGGATGAACCGTGGGAGTCTAGGTGATCTGCTCAGGGGAGTTGCATCTATTTATGCAACTGTTATGATCGTTGTGTTTGCA
>DATNPE010000354.1:0-5724 GCA_036703355.1 Allocoleopsis sp.
GATCGCTTCTTGTCCATCTCTAGCTTGTTCGACCTGGTAGCCTGATTTTTCTAGAGTTAGTGCTAGAAAACGCCGCACGTTGATAGAATCATCCACCACCAACACTGTACTTTTCTGGCTCAGCTCAGAAGAGGTGCTAGAGCTAGACAGGGCAGACAAACTGGAATGAGAAGCGCTGGCGGTGATGGTTTCAGGAGTAGCCGTGGAGGCGACGAAGCTGGATAAAGTAACGCGGTTGGCGATCGCATCTACGAGTTCTGCAGCATCTAGTAGCGGCACGACTTGTCCGTCTCCCAAGACTGTGCAACCTGTAAAACCTGCGGGCATGGCGATCGCGCCTTCCACTTGCCGTACAGCAACTTCCTGTTCTCCCCAGCAGCGATCGACCTGTAAGCCTACCCACTGACTGCCTTGGTTCAAAACCAGGACATTAGGGGTGTTGATCATTGGGGTTGCCTCAGGCTTCGTGCTTCTCCGAGGGCAATGAAATGCTAAGCATTGGTTGAGACGTACCAAGGGAACTAACATAGACTCCCAGTTAAAAACTTCTCGACCGACGGTTGTGATCACTGCCTCTACAGGTAATAGCAGCATCTCCTCCACAGCATCGGTGGGGATAGCCAGCAGCATACCGTCACTCTCAACCAACAAAACGCGCATGACAGAGAGCGTAAACGGCACACTGAGGATGAAGGTAGAGCCAACACCTGGTTTGGTTTCTACTTTGATATCACCCCGGATCTGCCTCAAGTTGGTGCGTACCACATCCAAGCCAACCCCTCGACCAGAGAGAGCTGTCACCTGAGCTGCGGTGCTAAAACCAGGCTCGAAGATCAGCGACAGCAATTCTGTTTCGCTGAGTTCCGCTAATTGTTCCTGACTGAAGCCTAACTGTTGCTGCGCTTGTGCCCGAATACGGTTGAGGTCAATGCCACCGCCATCGTCAGTCAAGGTAATTAGTGTGCGATTGCCCCGATAAGCCGCTCGAATTTCGATGCGACCCGTAGTTGGTTTTCCTGCTGCCAATCGGGTTGCAGCATCCTCAATACCATGATCAAAAGCGTTCCGTAGGAGGTGCAGGAGCGGATCTTTGAGGGCATCGAGGATAGTACGGTCAATCAAAGTACTGCCGCCGTAGATTTGGCATTCTACCGATTTGCCATACTGCATCGAGAGGTCACGCAGCATCCGAGGAAATTGGCTGACTAAGTCAGTCAAAGGGCGCATACGAGCTTGAGTGAGGCTGGTTTGCAGTTGCTTCGAGGTGCGGGTGAGGTCGTTGGAGGTGCGATCGGTGTCTTGCAAGCTGAGTTCAATATCGCTGGTGACCTCCTGGATTTGAACAATCGTTTCCATGACTGTTTGTGACAGCGAATGGAGGTTGTTATATCGGTCCATTTCCAAGCTATCGAAACCCGTCTCGTAGCCGATTTCAGCGCTAGTTTCTAAGTGAGAACCACCTGCTGCTAGCACGACACTAGATGGCAAGGCAGCTTGAGTACTACCCTCATCGTAGGCAGCTCGTAGATGCAGATTAGACTTTTCTAGGGTGCGAACTCGATGACTTAAGCTACCAATCAAATTGTGCAAGCGTTCTAGGTGCAAACTCAAGGCGTTGCGCTCAATGGTTAACTCCCCAAATAAGTCGTTGAGTTGATTGAGCTGCTTGACTGGCACACGCACCGTTTGCTCTTGAGTCTTGCCATTCTCCACTGGCTCAACCTCAGGGCTGCTGGCGATCGCTTCTGCAATCACTTCTAGGGTCTGCGTTGACGCCACTTCGGGCAGGGGATGCCCTGAGTTGGGGACTGTGGCGATCGCCTGATTAACCTCAGTGAAGCTCAGAGAGTCTGGGTTAGCCTGAGAAACCTGAGCTGATTCGGAAAGGACAAGCACCTCCTCGGCAGGTTGATTGAGATTTAGCGCTGTGGGTAAGGCTGCAATTTGACCCACTAAAACTAGAGCTTGCGATCGCCGCCAGACATCAAGAGCAGCTTGAGCGATCGTCGGTAGATCTTCAGGCTCAGCCGTCAACTGTTGTATGACGGATTCACAGAGACTGGTAAAAGCGGGAAGTTGCAACATTTCGCCCAAACTCCCCAACTCTTGGGCCAGAATGGTGAGTTCCTCCAGCAGACAGGGTTGATCGGGGTCAGCAATGACTGTCTCTAGGCGTTGCAGGCATCCTTCTACTTCGGTTTCAAACAGCAGAGCAACCATATCAGTCCCCTCGTCTGAAATGGTAAACAGCTCTTCTGCTTGAGGGTCACCTAGCCTTTGATACAGCTGATCAAAAATCCACTGAGTTTTAGGATCGGGAGATGAGGTAGGCTTGGGGACAATTTCTACATGCTTTACATAGTTGGGAATTGTGAGTTCCCGGTGGCAGAGTGCGATCGCTCGACGCAGAGAGTCTACCGCTGACAACAACAAGCTCTCTAGCTCAATATCAATGATGTTGCTCGATTGAGGAGTCTTGAGCACTTTGAGAAAGTCTTCAAAGCGGTGCGCCAGGTGGCTCAAGGTGTCGAACTGCATCATGGCTGCTCCCCCTTTAATAGAGTGGGCAGCACGCAAGGATGCATCCATGTCAGCGCGATCGATGGGACGAGTGGCCGTTCCCAGGAGGGTGGACTCGATTTTGTTCAGGTACTCCTGCGCTTCTTCGAGAAACTGGAGCCGAATTTCTTGTTCCCGATCCTGTGCCATAGGTCTACACTTCAGTGCCTACTTTGAAGGTGTCTACAGATTCTTGCAACTGTTGGGTAACGGTCACAGTTTGAGAGAGAGAAGTAGAAACTTGGCGAGATGCTTCAGAAGTATGCTGCGACGCTTGAGCCAGTTGCTGCATCAACTGAGTCACGCTTTGAGAAGTTTGAGCCTGAGAAACGGTGGCATCAGAAATAGAGCGCACCAACTGGTCAATGTGGCGGGACACTTCTAGAATCTGGCTTAAGCTGTGCTTGGCATCTTCAACTAAGTGAGTTCCCTCAACGACTTGGGTGGTGCCCAATTCCATCGCCTGCACCACTTCACTGGTTTCCAGTTGAATGTTTTCAACGATTTGTTCAATGTCTTTGGTTGCAGCTGCTGACTGAGCCGCCAGTTCTCCCACTTCTTCCGCAACCACTGCGAAGCCCCGTCCTTCTTCGCCCGCTCTGGCTGCCTCAATACTGGCGTTGATTGCTAACAAGTTGGTTTGCAGCGCGATTTGGTTAATTAAGGAAACAACCTTGGAGATTTGCTGAGACGATTCGCCCAAGCGCTTGACCTTTTTAGCCGTATTCGCCACTGTTTCTCTAAGGCTGAGGATGCTTCTAACAGTTTTGTCCATCGCCACACCACCTGTTTCAGCAGTGGTCGAGGCTTGGCGAGCTACATCTGCGGCTTGGTGAGCGCTGACCGCCACGGCTTGAATCGATGCCGTCATTTGCTCCACCGAATTTAGAGTATGAGCAATTTCTTCTGCCTGCTTGAGTGCAACTTCAGCCAACTGCCGAATGGCGTGCTCGTTTTCTCCGACAGAGGTGTTAACCTGACCTGCTGTTGTTTTCACTTGAGTTACAATCCTCCGCAAGCTTTCAATAATGGCGTTGAAGAAGTCAGCGACAGTGCCAATGTCTCCTGCTGTCACATCTGCCCGGACGGTTAAGTCTCCTCTAGAAGCACCTTCCACGTCACTCAGCAGTCCAATTAGCTGCATCTGCAAGCTTTCTTTTTGCTGCCGTTGCTCTTGAGACGTCGATTCTGCTTGTTGACGAGCTTGTTCAATTTGCTCTAGCAATTGAGCCTGTTCTAGAGCGATGCCGACTTGAGTACTTAATTGAGCAAATAATTCAATTTCAGGTTGCTCCCAGTCTCTAGCGGCGGAGCAATGATGGGCGATCAGCAAACCAAATAACTTTTCGTTGACCAAGATGGGTGCAACGAGGTTAGCTTTAACATCAAAACGCTCTAGCATCTTGATGTGGCAAGGGGTGAGACCTGCATCATAGATGTCCGCGATCGCCCGCACCTGGCCATTGCGGTAAGAACCACCTTGGTTGTCCTTGAGACAGGTATCCACCAATTTGATGCCACGGGTTTCACTCCAACCAGGCGCCACTGATTCGGCAATAACCACGCCATCCCAGTTATCGTCAAAGCGGTAGATCATGACTCGGTTGGTTTCTAGCCCCTTTTGCACCGCTTCAACCGTCGTTTGCAGAATCGCATCTAAGTTCAGAGACTGACGAATTTGGGCTGTAATATCGGCTAAAAGTTGGACTCGACGAGTTTCAGCTTCCTGCTTTTGCAGCAAGGACTTCACGCGGACTACAAGATTGTTAAAGTTCTCAGCTAGAGCGAATGTTTCACTCGTCCCTTGCGGTTGAGCATAAACATCCAGATCACCGCCAGCTACCTGATCTGCTGTATCAGCTAAGTCCTTTAAAGGTGTAGACAGGCGGCGAGCAAGAAACAAAATCATCGGTGTGGCGACTGCTCCTAAGAGGACAAGAATAAGTATGAAAACCAGCGCTTGTTCATTCCCTGTGGCTCTTATTTCCCCAATATCAATGGAAGCAACCACTACCCAATTAACGGTGGGAATTTTGGCCAAAGTGTAGCGTCTACCTTGATAAATAAATGAAGTTGTTAAGGCTTCTAAGTCATCTCTGGTAGCAATAAATTTTTCGGGATCAATATCTTTCGCCTTCAGGTCTGCCTCTAGTCGCTTGGCTTGTTGTAGAACCTCATTTCCTCCCAATAATTCTTGGGTAGGGTTTAAGCCTTGAGGTGTAATTGTAGAAACGATGCTCCCAGAGCTAAGGTCGAGCACTTGAACCTGCTCTGAGCTGCCTTGCTCCAAGCCTATGTGCTCTAATTCATCTCCTAAAGTCACACCTAGCTCATTGGTATCAAAGACACCTTTGATCACCCCTAAAAATTCACCTGAATCGGGATCTTTGATGGCTTGCACCAAATCCACACTAAATGTGTTGGATGATTTGTCTAGAGCTGGGTTGCTCAGCCACTGACCTCGATTTTTACCTTCTTGCCACCAGGCTTCATCGCGTTGTACAAAGTCAGAAGTTGATTGGCTGGCAGCAATATTAAATCCGTGCCGTTCTGTGAAGAATAATTCAGGCAGACCTGCTTTCTTGCCAATTCTACTCAAGTAGCTATTTAAGGTCGCATTGGGTTTGAGAAGCTTTGTACCAGCAAATTTTTGTTCAACTTGATCAATCGAAAGTTGTTGTAATCCTGCTGATTCTGCTTGCTGGCTACCTATTCGAGCAGCTTCGATCACTACAGGATTAGTGGCTAGAAGCTCCGTAATCTGTAGTTTTTCCTTAAGCTGTTTATTAGTCACTTGAGAGGCAAGAACTACTTCGTTTTTGAGGCGTAAACTCGCTCGCTGCTCAGCTCGCCAATAAGTAATCCCAGCACTGGAGAAACCTCCTACAATCAGAGGCAGTAGGGCGACTGGTAAGACTGTTGTGAGGAGTTGGCGACGCAGGGGTGAACCTTGGTTGCGGTCGAGTCTAGAAGGTTTGGGTAAGACAAGCGATCGCTGCTTTTTGGACTTTGCCGATTGATTCGATTGCGGGACTATTGCTTCTGGTAAGTCGTCTGGTAAGTCAGAGGGAGGTTGAGGCGAGTTGGGGGTAGTGGAGCCAGAACGACTGGGCCGCTTGCCTATGGACTGATGACTGCCATTGGTGTGGGGGACGGAGGGATGAG
>DATNPE010000355.1:0-4023 GCA_036703355.1 Allocoleopsis sp.
CATAGCACTAGCTGAATCATGGCAAAAAATAAGCAGCCAGCACTTTAACTCAGAACTGACTGCAATTGCAAATAACTTGCGGTTTAGAAGAACCAGCCGTAGCTGTGGAGCCCTTTACCGAGTAAGTTGACACCGAGATAGCAAATCCAAACCACCACAAAGCCGCTAGCCGCCAAAATTGCGGGGCGACGACCTTGCCAGCCTTTGGTGATCCGGGCATGGAGATAAGCCGCAAATACCAGCCAGGTAATTAAGGCCCAAGTTTCTTTCGGGTCCCAGCTCCAGTAGGAACCCCAAGCTTCGTTAGCCCACACCGCACCCGCGATGATGCCAATGGTGAGCAGAGGAAAACCGAGACCAATAATCCGATAGCTAATGTTGTCTAGAGTCGCTGCAAGGCTGAGGCGCTGAGGAGAAAGCTGTGGGCTCGTCGCTGTTTCCGCACCAACCGCGTTGAGAACAGCGGTGCTGCCGCTACCATTACTGTCAGCCGCATAAGCTAACGCAGGTTCAGTGCTCACTTCTGAGTTCACTGTTTCTCCTGCCCGACGTAAGCGATAAGCCCCTTCACGGAAGCCGCCCGTACCCACAGAACTACCGTGTAGCTCGATCTTCTGGCCCCGCGTGGCAATCAGAAAGGCGATCGCCAGCAGGGAACCCACCATCAGCGTGGCATAGCTGAGCATCATGACGCTGACGTGCATCATCAGCCAGTTGGACTTGAGGGCAGGCACCAAAGGCGCAGACGCTTGCATCTCGTCCGGTAGGGTTAAGGCAGCAAACGCAGCAATACTCATCGTTACTGGAGCGGTGACAGTCCCCACCCAGCGGCTACGACTCATGTTTTCTGCAACCAAGTGAATGGCAGTGAGGCCCCAGGCTAGGAAAAACAAGGATTCATAGAGATTACTGATGGGAAAGTAACCTGCTTCGAGCCACCGGGCCGCTAGGAGGGCCGCCATGCAGAGGTTGGCGATCGCCATTCCAGCAGTTCCTAAAGCGGGTAAGAGCGGAATCTTAGGAAATGCTGCTCCTATCCAGTAGATCAGCATGGTGACAAATAAAACAGCAAACGAGACATTGTCTAGCTTGCCTTGAAGTTCAACCAAATCCATCGGCGCTCTCCCAACAGTTTTGCAGACTGATGCTAATAAGGTTGATCCTATCCTATCGACTCTTGGGTTCTGTCGATAAGCTGCTTAGGGAGCCACCAAATTTAGCCAAGGCTGGCTCAACAACAGCGATCGCCCAAGAGATGCTAGGGGGATGGACTAGGAGACGCTTCTGGAGCAGGGGTGGGTGATGCTGTGGGGCTAGAAGTTGTATCAGGAGTGGCATCAGGACTGGGTAGCGGCCCTGGCTTGTTGCCTTGACGCAAACGGACAAACACATCGTAGCGAGTCGTGCGTTCGTCGCTGATGGCTCCAGTGACCCCGATCGCCTGAATTGCTTTGGCCCAAACTTGGCTACTGGGAGCTAGCCGAATCAGCGCTAAGTTGCTGCTGAGAGTGCGATCGACATCAATAAAGAAGTGGCCGTTATTTGGTTTTAGCTCTGCGGGTACGGTGGACTGGAACAATTCACTGGTGGCTAAAGGCGTGGCGGGCTTGGGGATGATGCTGTTGGCGACAGGTGCCCCTACCGTCAAGAAGGCGACATTACTATCCAACCAACCGTGACTGGCGATCGCACCTCCCAAAGCAGGCGACCAAGTAATCGTGGATTGATTGCCCACTTTGACTTCATTGACTTTGAAGTTGTACCGCTTCGCCATCACCTCATCCAGTTGCTTGAAGGCTTTTTCGGCGGCTCGGCGATCGCTAGCCTGCACCATGAACATCAAGCCAGCAGGTAAATCGGTTGGCGCGTTCTGCGGGTTGGCAATTAAAGCCAGGGAAAATTCGCCATCCATCCACTTCAGCAAATCTTTGTCCAGGTCTAAGCCTGTCTGCGTTTGTAGCCCTTCTCGTAGCACTTGGGGATTGGTCAGGTTAGGCGAGGTGGCGGTGTTGGCTCCTTGGATATACTGCTCCCAGAGTTGCTTCAGACTACCGCCCGATGCCATGACCAAAGTTTCCGCAGGCAAGCGGTTGGTCATATTTTTAGCTGCATTCGTAACCGTGTACTTTCGCTTGCTGTCAGGCTTCAGCCAAGAAACACTCTGCACCTGAACGCCCTGGGGCTGCAAACTAAAATTAGCGGCGAGACCTTGAATTTGTTGGCTGAGGCTTTCTGGTGCCACTGGGACGGCTGCACTGGTGGAAGCCACAGCAGCAGCAGCGGGCACATTCACGTATAAGTTGGCAAAGGCTTGGTTGTTGCCAATTTTGTTGAAGGCAGCACTATAGCCAGGAGCCGTCAGGAGCGAAGCACCACCTTTATAAGTATCGATCGCCTGATCGGTGACTTTCGGGTCAGTTGTGACCACCAAAAAGCGCCCGTCTAAAACGGTAGCGGAGTAATTCTGGGTCGGTGCGCCTTGCGTTTCTCGAATCTGGACGCCTTTGTATTCTCGCTGAGCCCATTTGGTCGCCACGCCAGTCTTGGGCTGAGAGAGGGTTCGCTGCGCTTGACCTGGATTCGTGATGGGCAGAACCAACACCACAGACTGCTGCCCGCCAGGAATCGGAGAAGGGAGGTTGGGCGTAGAGCTAGCAGCGGGTGGAGTTTGAGAAGGGAGGAAGGCGAAGGTGGCTTGTTTGCCGACCCAAGGTTGAATATCTTTTTGGTAGTTGTAGCCGTTGGCAGTGAGCAGGCGATCGCGCCATTGAGCTAAGTTTTGGTCTACTAAGGCTTGGGTTTCTGGGGTGCCAAATTGTCTGAGGGTTTGCCACTGATTTGGATCGGTCGAAACCGAAACTGCCATGAGAGCGGTTTGCGGAATGATGTTGGCTCCCACGGGTAGCTCACCTGACCCGGTATTTCTATGAGTAATAAACCAGTAGGTTGCCGCTCCCCCTGCAATCAGTAAGCCTGCTGCTCCTAGCGTGAGCGGTAGAGCAACCTTATTTTTCTTGTCGATCATGACCCCAAGCTCTCTTAGCCAGACAGAATACGCAACGCCGTTGACACTCTAGCAAAGTATTATCGGCCTGTGGCCTGCCATATCCGGACAGCTACCCAGTGAAATCGATCAGTTAACGTCAATGAGACTTCTCAGCCGAAATGATTTAGCCTATTTACCTCAATGATGTGGATATGACGGGAAGGTTCCATTCAATTCAAGTGGTTTGAAAGATTCTCTGCTTAGGCTATTGGTAAGGGGAACCTTGGAGATTAGTAGTAATGGTATGAGTCCTTAGAATTTGACTCAATACAAAATGTTGTATTCCAAGGTTGATTTATGAAAATAGATTGGGAAGCACTTGCAATAGAACTTGGAACTCTGACTGACTTTGGGGGTGAGATAGGCGGAAGCCATCTTGGAACTCAGGCAATTGAGCATATTCTTGGAGCTGAGTTTTTTCACCAAGCTGTTGAGCATTATATTAGTTGCAAACCTGGCTCTGAATTGGCAAGGTCAGTATTACTGCGTCTTAAACCGTGGTCAGGCATGAAGCATTGCTATGAAATCTTTAAGCACTCAAAAAATTTAGATGATAGACGCAGTGCAATAGAGCTATTGCGAGTTGTTGGAGATCGACGAGTTTTAGCTTGGATACCAGAGTTTCTTGCTGACCCAGATCCCGGTATCCAAGCTTGGGGAATTGGAGTCATCGACCAACTACTCTTCTGGCAGTTACTGTCTGATAAGGATGTAAAAACAATTTTGGAACCAGCTCTGACTCACCATAATTCCTATATTCGTGAGCAAGCAGCTTTGCTGCTAACCACAGAAGAGGAGGAGCAAGAAAGATAATTAAATTCGCGAGTCGCCGTAGTATCGCAACAAGCATCATCCAACAGATGAACAAGAACTGCTGATGTGGATACAAAGAGACGTTGCTGCTGATGTCGATTGTTATCTCGACCCATGAAAATTGATGAAGTTAGGTATTCACTTAAGTAAGGTTTGGTTCGATG
>DATNPE010000356.1:0-8586 GCA_036703355.1 Allocoleopsis sp.
AATCGTTCCTGATGCTCTTGCCGATGAGCGGTTTGCCAAAAACCCCCTTGTTACGTCCGAGCCTCATCTTCGTTTCTATGCAGGGGTTCCGCTCATTACGCCAGAAGGTTACCCCCTAGGGACGCTGTGCGTACTAGATCATGTGCCGAGACAGTTGGGTGACTGGCAGATTGAAGCCTTAACTTCTCTGGCACGTCAAGTTGTGACGCAGCTAGAACTGCGCCGTAATTTGGCCAGTTTGGCGCATACCGCCGTTGAACGCAAGCAACCAGAAAAAAAGCGCAACCAACTCGGCTTCAAGATTCGCAGTGGTTTTGCGCTCGTAGCAGGAGTGTTGCTGATCACGGGTTTTGCCGCCTATCGGAGTGCTACGCAACTACAAATTGCCAGCCATTCGGTTGAGCAAACTCATCAATTGTTAGAGAGCTTAGGCAATACGCTTGGGCATGTCAAAGAAGCTGAAACCAATCAACGGGGTTACTTAATTACAGGTAAAACCGACTATCTAGACCCCTATAACGCTGCTTTACAGGTGGTTAAGCAAGATTTAAACCGTCTCCGTACTCTAACTCAGAACGACCCGACTCAACAGCGCAACTTCATGACCTTGGAGGCATTAGTTGCTAAAAAGCTGGTAGAGCTACAGCAAACAATTGACTTGCGGAGCCAATACGGTTTGGAGTCGGCAGTGCAGCGCGTACTGGCTGATGAGAGTACAGACAGCACCGACGACATTCAAGAACTGGCGGTGGCCATGAGGCAGCAAGCCGAAGCGGTGTTGCAACAACAATCGCAAGCTGCTGCGACTAATACTCAGCAAACGCTGGTGATATTTTCAGTTGGTTTGTTGCTGCACTTTATCGTGCTTTCGGGAGTTTATTACTTCATTAATCGGGAGGTCCGAGAGCGCCAAGATGTGGAGATAGCGCTGTGGCAAGAACGAAATTTTGTCTCCGCCATCCTTGACACTTCAGCGGCTTTGGTGGTGGTGCTGGACACTCAAGGCCGCATTGTCCGCTTTAACCGCACCTGTGAGCAAATTACGGGCTATTCGTTTGCTGAAGTCCGAGGCAAACCCTTTTGGGACTTTTTTGTGGTGCCTGAAGAGCTGGCAGTGGTAAAGGCCGTATTTGCAGAATTACGGGCTGGGCAGTTTCCCAATCAGCACGAAAATTATTGGCTGACAAAAGCAGGCGATCGCCGTTTAATTTCCTGGTCGAACACAGTGCTACTAGACTCAACCGAGGTGGTGGAATATCTGGTCAGTACCGGAATTGATGTCACTGAACGGCGCTCGACTGAGCAGGAGTTGGAGCAATCCTTCTCCCTTTTACAAGCAACGCTAGAGTCAACCGCTGATGGCATCTTGGCAGTCGATTCGGCAGGAAAGATGGTGATCTGGAACCACAGATTTGTAGAACTGTGGCAAGTACCAGACTCCATTATGCGATCGCGCGAAGATCAGCAGTTTGTGGCCTTTGCCCTCGAACAACTGCAAGAACCAGAAGAATTTCTGACCCAGGTGCAAGAGTCTTACACCACCCCTGATGCTGTCAGTTGTATGGTTTTTCAGCTCAAGGATGGTAGAAGCTTGGAGCGGTATGCCAAACCGCAAAAGGTAGGTGACCAGATTGTGGGCACGGTGATCAGCTATCGCGACATTACGCAGCGGCAACAGGCCAAGGTCGCGCTGCATCAGCAGTTCCAGCGTGCCATGTTGCTCAGACAGATCACGCAGGAGATTCGGCAGAGCTTAAATACTCAACAGATTTTCCGCACAGCCGCTTTGCAAATTGGCCAAGCCTTTGAGGTAAATCGCTGCTTAATTCGTACTTATATCACCAACCCCTCACCTCAAATTCCAGTCGTAGCAGAGTACTTGGAACCTGGATACGATTCTGTGGCTGATATTAGTGTGCCCGTGGTTGGCAGCCCGTTTATGGCCTCTGTGCTATCGCAAGACTCGGCGATCGCGGCTAACAACATCACGACTACTTTTCAGGGTGCGATCGCGGCTTGGCAACTCATGGGCTTGAAGTCACTACTAGCCGTGCGGACTTCCTACCAAGGCGAACCCAACGGCGTGATTTCTCTGCATCAATGCGATGCCCCTCGCCATTGGACTCCCGAAGACATTAGCTTACTGGAAGCCGTGGCAGATCAAGTTGGTATTGCCTTGGCCCAAGCTCGTCTCTTAGAGCAGGAAACGGACCAACGCGAGCGCCTGACTGAGCAATATTTAGCGTTGGAAAAAGCCAAGCAGGCAGCAGAGGCCGCTAACCGAGCCAAAAGTGAATTTCTGGCCACGATGAGTCATGAAATTCGTACTCCCATGAATGCGGTGATTGGCATGACTGGGTTGCTCCTCGATACGCCTCTGACCCCGCAGCAGCAAGACTTTGCCGAGACGATTCGGACGAGTGGTGAATCTTTGCTGGCCATCATTAACGATATTTTGGATTTTTCAAAAATCGAATCTGGCAGGCTGGACTTAGAAGAACAACCCTTTGACCTCCGGACCTGTATTGAAGGTGTTTTAGACTTACTGGCACCTAAAGCCGCAGAGAAGAATTTAGAACTGGCGTATCTAATTGACCCCAATATTCCAACCACCTTTGTGGGGGATGTGACTCGGTTACGCCAGATTTTGGTGAATTTGATCGGGAATGCCGTCAAGTTTACAGAAACAGGTGAAGTGACTGTGGAAGTGATGGCGCGTTCACTACGACGTAACCTCAATCCTGACTGTACTGATGAGACTGAGTATGCAGTGCGTTTCGCAATTCGAGACACAGGCGTGGGGGTGCCGAGCGATCGCCTCGACCGACTATTTCAACCGTTTACTCAAGTCGATTCCTCCACCAGTCGCCAATATGGTGGTACTGGCTTGGGCTTGGTGATCAGCCAACGCTTGAGCGAGATGATGGGGGGTAGAATCTGGGTTGATAGCGAGGTGGGCACAGGTTCTATTTTCTATTTCTCAGTGATTGCCAAAGTGGCGGAAGATCTTTCCACTAGTTTCTATATGCGCTTGCCCAGCTTGGCTAAAAAGCGGCTGTTGATTGTGGATGACAACGCCACCAGTCGGCAAAATTTAATGCTACAAGCGCAGTCCTGGGGTATGCGAGCCAGGGCAGCCGCTTCTGCGACCGAAGCATTGACTTGGTTACGCCAAGGAGAACAGTTTGATGTGGCAGTCATCGACCAGCAAATGCCTACCACCGATGGTATTACCTTAGCTGCGGCCATTCGCCAAGAACAAGCTTGTCAGCAATTGTCCCTGATCTTATTGACACCCCTCCGACAAGCGAGCCTGGAACTGGGTTCCAACTTTGCCGCAGTTTTGAGTAAGCCAGTCAAGCAGTCTCATTTCTATGATGCGCTGAACGAAATGTTTGCAGGGGTGCCAACGCCCATTCGTTCAACTCGCTCTCCCTCCTCTCGTTTTGATGCCCAAATCGCAGAACGACATCCCCTGAGAATTTTGCTGGCCGAAGACAATGTGGTGAATCAAAAAGTGGCGCTGCATTTGTTGCAACAACTAGGGTATCGAGCGGATATTGCCAGCAATGGCTTAGAGGTGTTGGCAGCGTTGCGGCGGCAAGCTTACGACGTGGTGCTGATGGATGTGCAAATGCCTGAGATGGATGGCCTGACTGCGACTCGCCGTATTTGCCAAGAGTGGCCGCCTGCGACTCGTCCCTACATCATTGCCATGACGGCCAATGCGATGCAGGGCGATCGCGAGCTGTGTAAAGCCTCTGGCATGAATGATTATGTCAGTAAGCCAATTCGGCTAGAGGCGCTAGTAAAAGCTCTGAACGCTTGTCCATCCAACGCTTCCAATACTTCTGTCTTAAAGCTGGGGGGCTCGCGATCGCCAGAGGAGGTCTTGAATCACCAAGCCTTACAAGCGCTCAAAGAGCTGGTGGGAGAAGATGCGATCGAGTTTTTAGTTGAAGTTATTGATACCTATCTAGAAGATGGCCCCAAAGCTCTGCAAAGCATGTGGTTAGCCATCGTTCAGGAAGATCTAGCCGCTCTGCATCAAGCGGCCCATAGTTTAAAGGTCAGTAGTGTGACGTTAGGGGCCAAAACTCTAGCTGACCTGTGTGAGGAATTAGCCGCGATCGCCCAACCCAGCCAAATTGAAGGAGCTCGTGCACTGATGCAGCAAATTGAAGCGGAATATGACAAAGTCAAAACAGCTTTAAACGTAGAGCGCCAACAATATCAAGCCTAGATTTAGGCTAGGACAGTGTTTGTAAAAGTATTACTCCTCATCCCAGAGTGCTTGAGTATAGCCAAGCTGCTCGCACGCGGCTCTCTCGGCTTCAGATAAATCCTCCCAGTATTGCTCGTCAGAGGCAGGCGGATCAGTGTCTTCCTCCCAAGAAGACTCATCCCAACCTAATGCAGCCCACAGTGCTTGCTCGGCACTATTCATGTCTGACCAGCTTAAATCGTCCCAAACCCCTGCTGGATTACCACCAACCTGACGAACTGTTGTCATGCCTGACTCCGCTAACGTTAATGCCATTGCTCCATAAAGCCCAAATTTTGTTGCTGGCTATCAGCCTCTGAAGCGGAGGAACTTTCGCAAACAGTTTCTACGATTCCGGTGATACAGGTGGGGTTGCAGTTGCGGCTTCAGGTTTAAGGCTTGCAGTGAAAGTTTGAGTGATCCAGGTAGTTAAGATGTGAGACAGCAATCCTAATGGCCCTGCGAATAAGCAAAGGGCGATCGAATGGATAGTCCAAACGCCAGTCCGCTGCCCTTCCCAATAGATCCAGCGACCGACAAACAAATCCATGACTAGAAAATGGACCCAGCCCGTAGCGGCGGCAGATTCGGCAGCAAAAAAGCGAGCAATATCGGCGAGTTGAGGGTTGGCTAAGGCTTGGGCTGACTCAGGGGTGATCGTGCTGACTAACAAAGACAGGTAGAGAACCGCCAAGACCACGAATGGAATCAGCGACCCCATCACACGCCGAGTCACGCTCCAATTGGGCAGCAGGATCATCAAAGCCCAAAAAGGCAAAACGAAAAGATTGGCACCATTAAAGAGTTGGGCAAGGGGAAGTTGAGCAAGGGGCATGGCGCAATTTCTCCAAGTAATAGTGGGGATTGAAGAGAGATTTAAGGCACTAAAGCCATCACCGCAGCAGGCGAACCAGAACCATTTTGCAATCGCAGAATCCCAATCACTAAGATGGCTCCAGTCGGGGGAATTTGATCGAGGTTAGTTAGATTTTCTAGAACCAGACGCGATCGCGCCAGCACTTGAGTATTAGTGGCAAAGGTCAGATCAACCCCAGGATCGACGCCGTGGGTATCAATGCCCAGCCCCGCAATCTGTCGCTGTTCTAGCAGAAACCCAGTTACCTCAGCACCAAACCCCGGAAAGTGAGCTTGCCCAGCAGCATCTCGATTAAAAAAGGCGATCGCATCGCTCCATTTGGTTTGCCATCCCGTGTAAAGCAACACCACCGTACCAGCCGGAATCAGGCCATACTGTTGTTCCCAAGCCAAAACATCAGCCACCGTGAGCGCATAATCTGGGTTTTCTGTAGCTTGCCGACAAACATTGATGGCGATCGCAGGCACAATTAAGGACTCGGCTGGGTAACGGTCGATGCTATCTCCTTGCGGATCAAAGCTCTTGGGAGCATTGATGTGAGTGGCGCTATGCTCACCCATCGCAAAACGTCGCAAGTAGTAGCCTGCCTGTGGCCATTCCGCGATCGTGGCAAATTCAACTGGAGGGTCACTGGGCCAGAGGGGAATCTGCGAGTGAATAATATGGCTCAGATGCACAACCCGTGAATAGGTAATGGTTGTGGAATTGATAATTCAGCGCTCCTAACTTGCTAGGGGTCGCTTGAAGATCAGGGTGTTGAAGGTACTGGTATACATATATTTGCCGTAGTCGTCTCGCGAGATAATCTCTTGGTTCACCACATGGCTCACCAGTTCCCAGCCTTGCTGACCCAGCCGATTGAGAAACTCAATCACGCTAGAAACATCATTTTGCTGTTCACCATTCAGTTGCAGTCTGAGGGTTGAGGTAGAGCCAACCCGGTTCACAAAATAGAAAACTTCACAATATTCCCACTGTTGCATTCGGACCTCAGCTAACAACCACTTATCCTTAGCCCAAAAATCATGGCTATTCGTAGATGATGTTGTCAAGCATTACGACATCTCGCAAGTTCGCACCTAATAAATCAGCGCCAGCTAAATTCGTGCGAGTTAAGTTCGCACCCTTCAATTCAGCATTTCGCAAAGTCGCGCCTCGCAAGTTGGCATCACTCAGATTAGCCTTTTGTAAGTTGGCGCTGGTTAAGTTCGCACCTACTAGGTCAGTTTCGCGCATAGTGGCTTCACGCAAGCTCGCTCCTTCAAGGTTCGCTGCACTTAAAATGGCACCCGTTAAATCGGTTTCTTGCAAATCTGCCTGACTTAAATCAGCCCCAATCAAAATTGCGCCTACAGGTTTAGCACGGCGTAAATTGGCTCGATTAAGCTCCACACCTGTGAGGTTGGCCCGACTCAAATTAGTACCACTCAAATTGGCTTCAGTTAAATCAGCTAAAGCTAACTTAGTGCCAGCGAGATTGCTGCGGCTCAGATTAGCGCCAGTTAAGTTGACTTCAATTAAATTCAGCCCCGACAAATCGCGATCGCTCCAATCAACCCCGCTAAAATCGCGTTGTCCCGCTGCATATTGCTGAAAAATCTGCTCGGCATCCATGCTAAAGCCTCAGTAGCGCCTAGTTGTTCACAATAGTTAAGATTCTCAAGGATCTAGAAATTGAGAAACATCCTGGAAATGGCGTGTTTTCCTCGCTGCTAAGGAGAAAGTCATCAGCACTGGGTATGTTGAGCAGAACTGAAACCTCAACAATGCTGATGTGCCCTCTTTAGTCTGTGATAAACATCACGTATTTTTAGTATTCCAGTCGCTTTTCCTATGCTGATGAATTACACAATAGGTCAAGAGGGAGTTTGTGTAGAAATTTCTGGCACACTGTTTAACGTATAGCGTGGCGCACTTGCTCCTGCAATAGCGCAGCAATTGGACCTAAAATCACGACTGTTGAAGGATTCAACCTAGAGTAACGAAGTCCTATGGAACTCCTTGAGTATTTAGAAGAGTTAGAAGACCGAGTGCAGATCCTATTACCATTACTGGGCGAACATCTGAATCAATATTTGAGCTTAGAGCAAGTTAACGAGTTGTTGACAGCTTCAGATGAACCTCAGCATGAGGAATTTTAAGCTGGCTAGCATCGCTAAATTTTCAATATCAAAAATTTCTTAAGGTTCTAATTCAAAAAAGATTTATCGCTTTAATGCTTGAGATTGGCTCTGATGGGAACTGGCTCGAAACCGTTGAATTATTCAGGGCCGCCGATCAGCCTGTCACCGATTCACAATGTAGGGTGAACAGGCGATCGCAGCCACTAAAACGTAAGCAGTTCGCCACCAGAGCCAGAGATATGGAGTGAGTTTAGCGGAACTGGCTGAGCTGCGCTAGGACATTGCGATACCCATCGGCTCGACCCAGTTTCAGATAAAGATTTGCAGCGGTTTCCATATCTGTTAACGCTTCTTGGCGATTGCCTTGGCTGAGGTGCAGAAGACCGCGTTGGAAGTAAGCATCAGCGTTACCTGGGTTAATTTGGATGGCTTGGCTATAGTCTGCAATCGCTCCCTGCGTGTCTCCCACAGCCTTACGGTTCATGCCCCGCTCCGTGTAAGCAGTGTCATTGTTAGTGTTCATGCTGAGAGCTTGGGTGTAGTCTTCCAAAGCTCCCTGGGAATCACCCGCATTGGAGCGAGCCTTAGCACGAGTGGCATAGGCCGCAGCGTAGTTGGGATTAATTTGTAATGCCTGTGAGTAATCGTTAGTGGCTCCCTGCTGGTCCCCTAAAGCTGCACGAGCATCTCCCCGACCCTTGTAGGCTTCTGCATAGTTGGGTTGTAACTGGATGGCTTGATTGAAGTCAGCGATCGCCACTTGGGGTTGTCCCATTGCTGCCAGAGCAAACCCGCGATTGGCATAGGCTTCCGCATAGTTAGGACGTGCCCGAATCGCACTGCTGAAGTCGTCCACCGCTCCTGTTTGGTTACCATTGGTGGCGCGGATAAAGCCCCGATTGAAATAAGCTTCGGCATAATCAGGTTTTAGTTGGACCGCGCGATCGAGGTCATCCAAAGCGGCATTGCGATCGCCCAACGCTGCCCGAATCACCCCTCGGTTTAGATATGCTTCGGCATAGTTCGAGTTGTGCTTCACGGCTTGGTCAAAGTCTGCCAAAGCCGCTTGTCGATCGCCCAACGAAGAATGCACAAATCCTCGGTTGAGATAAGCCGCTGCATAGTTGTTCTTGAGAGCAATTGCTTGGTTAAAGTCTTCTAAAGCGGCTTGGGAGTTACCGCCTTGATAGTAGAGGTTGCCTCGGTTCACGTAGGCGGTGGGGTCATTAGGGTTCAGAGCGATCGCTTGGTTAAAGTCTTCAAGTGCCCCCTCTTTGTCACCCAACGTAGAGCGAATGTAGCCCCGATTCACATAAGCAGAA
>DATNPE010000357.1:0-3328 GCA_036703355.1 Allocoleopsis sp.
TGGCCTGTGGCGATCGCACCTTACCAAGCGATCGTAGTGATTCCCAACGTGAGTGATGCAGAGCAAGTGAAAGCGGCGGAACAGCTCTATACGGAGTTAAACCAAGCAGGGATTGATACCCTATTGGATGACCGGAATGAGCGGGCGGGAGTCAAATTCAAAGATGCTGACTTGATTGGCATTCCTTACCGCATCGTCACGGGCAAATCGCTGAAGGACGGCAAAGTGGAAGTGGTGCAACGAGCCACCAAAACCGCTCAGGAACTCCCACTCACCGAAGTGGTGTCTACGATTCAGCAGTGGGTTAAGGCTGCTTGCGCTTAACGCTGTTGGCCCTCCCTCAATGTCGTAACCTATGGAATTCCTCACCATTTTTCTGTCGAGCCTGATTGCTTTGGTGTCACCCGCAGGCTTGGTGCTCGATCGTGTGGCTGAAAATGCAGTGCGATCGCAATTTAAGTCGGTGGAGCAGTTGCAAATCCGGGTGGACAATGCCCCCAGCTACCAAATTGTCCAGGGTAAGGCAGAAAAGGTGCGGATCGCGGGCCGAGGCTTGTTTCCGTTACCTGAATTTCGGATTGCCGCCTTAGAAGTAGAAACCGACCCGATTGATGTGAATCCGCGAGGGGGCAAAGGTCTAAAGCTCGATCGCCCGTTGCAAGCGGGGGTGCATCTAGTGTTGACCCAAGCGGACATCAACCGTGCCCTCAGCTCCCCAACAGTAACAAAGCGGCTGCGAGATTTAGGCGCTAGCACATTAGACGACTCGGAAGCTAAGCAAGTACAACGCTACGACTTTCTCAACCCGCAAGTGGAGTTGTTGCCCAACAATCGGATTCGGGCCAGGGTGGAGTTGCAAGAACAGGGGCAAAGCGATCGCCTCCAAATCACCGTTGAGTCAGGTTTGGCAATTTTGGCGGGGAAGCGATTGCAATTGGTGGAGCCGCGCATCAGCGTCAATGGCGAAGCGGTGCCCCAGGAAATCCTAGATCCGATCGCCAAGGGAGTGACGGAGCGGTTTGACCTTGACCAACTAGCAGGCCCAGAAATAACGGCACGACTTCTACAATTAAAAGTAGTTCCAGAGCAACAGATCGATCTTGTCGCCTTTGTCCGCGCTGAACCCGCTTCAACTCCGCCTGCTGTCGAATCCAAATAGAACTTTGAGCGAAAAACTTGGGTAAGCTCTGGTAGTTACTCCCGTTGGCAGCTCAGATTTTTTCCGTTGTAAGCTCTGGTAGTGCATTTACCATCTTGACTGCCACACACTACTAATCTTCAAGCAGGAGCTTCCTATGGAAGACCAATCTCGGACTCGTTCAAGCTCTGTCGGCTTGATTGCGGGTTTGTCCGCTTTGATTATGGCCGCAGGGGGTGGAGCGGCTTGGTTGGCCTGGCACTCGTCTCAGCCTGACCTAGCCACGCGCGTCCCTAATGCCACCACGTCTCCCGATTTTTCGACTGCCCAACCTCCGCAACCAACCCAAGCTGCTAAACCTGCTGAATCAGAGGTGGCTCGTGCTTATTGGCTCCAAGATACAGGCACAGGGCTAGAACTCATCCCCAATCCGATCGCTTTACAGTCTGACTTGCAACCAGAAGCCGCTCTACAGGCTGCCTTTGCTCAATTACTCACGGGACCAAAGGCAGGAGATACCGCGATCGCCACCACGATTCCTCAAGGAACGAAACTACGCAGCCTCAGGGTTGAGCCAGACGGCATTTATATCGATCTCTCGAAGGAGTTTACCCAAGGGGGTGGCAGCACCTCGATGACAGGTCGCGTCGCTCAGGTGCTTTACACAGCCACGAGTCTCCAGCCCGATGCCAAAGTTTGGCTCTCCGTGGATGGCGAACCGCTAGAAACGCTAGGGGGTGAAGGCTTACTCCTCGATCAACCCGTTACCCGCCAAAGCTTTGCCAAAGACTTTCCGCTCTAATGGCTGGATTCATGGGTCTGGGGTGCTGACGCTGATGGTTTGTTCAGCCAGACCGAAGGTGCGGAAGTAGTGAGCTTGTTGCTCAATTCGGGTGGCGAGGCGATCGCAAACCAAATTACACAGCTCGAAAATCAGGTCATCTTCAATGCTGTAGTAAGCAGAAGTTCCTTCCGTTCGGCGGCTGAGGATGCCTGCTTGCAGCATCACCTTTAAGTGTTTAGAAACATTAGCTTGACTGGTTTCCGTAGCCTCGACTAGATCTTGTACGCATTTCTCGCCATCGCGCAACAAGTTCAAAATCCGCAGACGCATTGGCTCACTTAAGATACTGAAGTACTCAGCAATTTGCTGCATCACTTCTTGCGGTACGGGCTGCATTAACTTCATGCCAATCTGACCACAAAAGGTACTGATCCCCACATATTAGCAGTCAAAACCAACTTCACAATAGAGGGATCAATAAAGCTAGTTATTCATAGCGACTTTTGTGTGGATTTGTTGAATATTGGCTACAACCATCTTGTCAGCGGAGCCGCTAAAGGGAGTGACGGGTTTCTATCCGGACAACCGCTACAAACGCCAGAAGTTTAACCTATAGCTCAATCTGATGATCAGGTATAAAAAGATACGATTTGCAGCAGTTATCCAAGTCATAGTTTGAGATATTCAAGCCACAATAACTCGCTGATTGAGTGAGGGTGCTCCAATTCAGCCTAGGCCCGTCGTTTCACAGAGTGAACAAGGTGAAGCAGCATCATGAGTGAGGCATCTGTGAACCGGGATGTTTCTAACAAGTTACTGCATTTGGAGTGGTTGTCTGTGCTCAGCTTTGGTGCTGGTTTCGATCTAGACCAACTCAACACCACGCGAGAAGTGAATGCAGCTGTGGTGAATGTGAGTGGTCGCCAACGGATGCTCTCTCAACGCACGGCTTTGCTGGCTTTGCAACTCGTGTGCAGCCAGGACGAAGTAGAACAGGCTGAGTTACGCACTGTTTTGCACTCAGCGATCGCGTTGATGGAAGCTTCCCATCATGGGCTGCTGAAAGGCGATGAGGTGATGAAACTACCAGGTCATCTGTCTCCCGCCCTGGAGGCAATGTACTTTGAGCCACCGATGAACTTGGATCAGCAGGTGCGCGACTATGTGTACCGAGTCAGGGCGATCGCCACTGCTCCAGCCCCAGAGCTGACTCTCGCCAACCCCCACTTGCAAGCAGTTCTAAGTTCTGCTTCTACCCGACTTTTAGCATCGTTAGATGCGGTGGTCAGCCAATATCAACAAGAAAGTGAAGCCGAACAGTTAGCCCTGGATCTGGCCCATGCAGAACTATTTCAGCAGCGAGATACTGCCACGGCTGCCGCTCAGCAACAAGCTCAACAATTGCA
>DATNPE010000358.1:0-3298 GCA_036703355.1 Allocoleopsis sp.
ACAGCTTTTTACCCACACAGCGGTTTTTAGCAGGTATTGGCATGGGATTAATCTGGGAAGCTCAACCGGGGTTGAGTCTGCGCTTGGACTATGGCTATCCCTTAGTTAAAACCGATGATCGGGGTACCAATGCTCAGGATAAAGGCTTTTACTTTAGCGTTCGCTATCAATTCTAAAGATGGGTAATAGGAAATGGGTAATGGGTTAATGGGTAGACAAGGAGGAGTCTTTGAGAATTGCTCCCATTACCAATTAGCAATTACCAATTTCCCATTCCTCATGCCCCATTTCCACCTAGTCCGGCTGGCAGAGTTTTTTCTTTCGATTTTGTGGGACTATAAAAATACTCTAAAAACTAACGAGGCGCGGCATGACTCAGCGAGCGCTGTTGCTGGTAAATCGTCACTCTCGGCGAGGAGGAGAAACTCTCTCCCAAGCTATCAGCCAGTTACAAGCGCTGGACTTTGAACTGTTTGAGGAGTCAACAGCAAAGCCCCAGCAGTTGTCGGATATCATTCGTCGTTATCGCGATCGCGTCGATCTAGTCATCGTCGGCGGTGGAGATGGCACCCTGAATGCCGCCATTGAGGGGTTAGTGGACACTCAATTGCCCTTGGGAATTTTGCCTCTAGGAACGGCCAATGATCTCGCTCGCACTCTCAGAATTCCCCAGTCTCTACCTAAAGCTTGCGAGCTGATTGCTAAAGGACACAGTCAGCGAATTGACCTGGGTCGGGTCAATGATAAGCACTTTTTTAATGTTGCTAGTCTGGGGCTTTCTGTCCAAATCACCAATCAACTAGACAAAAAAGCCAAGCGCGTCTGGGGAGTCTTAGCTTACGCGGCTACAGCCATTCGAGTGGTTTGGAGAGCTAGACCCTTTTGGGCAGAAATTCGCCTGAGCGGAGAGTCGATTCGAGTCAGAACCATCCAAATTGCAGTGGGTAACGGACGGTACTACGGAGGTGGCATGACAGTAGCAGATGATGCTGCGATCAACGACCAACGCCTCGATCTTTATAGCCTAGAATGTCGCCATTGGTGGCAGATTATCCTGCTACTTCCTGCAATATGGAAAGGCAGGCACGGGGACTGGTCTGCTGTGCGTACTCTTGAGGGAAAAGAATTTGAAGTTTATACTCGTAAACCTCAGCCGATTAATGCTGATGGTGAAATCGTGACTTACACTCCAGCGACATTTCGACTTGTTCCCAAGGCGATCGCTGTTTTTGTGCCTAGATTACCTCAACTTGGAGAGGTGCAATTCAAAACTTAAGCGCTGCTCAAGCGCACTCATACTCTCTCATGAGTCTTTAAGACTATGATTGAGGTCGTATCGTGTTACAGCAAACATTACCCGTGACTCCATCTAGTCATTTAAATTCTCTGCCGCATCTGGCAAAGGCATGGCACACTCTAGACGTTGAGAAGACGCTCTCGGAGTTGGGCAGTGACACAGAAACAGGTCTGACTGCCCAACAAGTTGAGGAGCGGCTACAGCAGTATGGTCCCAATGAACTAGAAGAAACAGCAGGTCGTAGTTCCTGGGAAATTCTGCTCGATCAGTTCAAAAACATCATGTTGGTGATGCTGATCGCAGTGGCGATTATTTCAGGCGTTTTAGACCTGATTTCGCTGCAGCAAGGAAAGGCGGATGGCGGCGTTCCCTTCAAAGATACGATCGCAATTATGGCGATCGTGATTCTCAATGGCATCCTGGGTTATCTTCAAGAAAGCCGTGCAGAGAAAGCACTGGCAGCTCTTAAGCGTCTTTCCTCCCCCAAGGTGAGAGTTATTCGCAATGGCAGAACCATTGAAATAGAAGGCAAGCAACTGGTGCCTGGGGACATCATGCTCCTAGAAGCAGGCATCCAGGTTTCAGCCGATGCACGTTTGATTGAGGCATCCAATCTGCAAGTCCGAGAAGCGGCGTTGACTGGTGAAGCTCACGCGGTAAATAAACAGGTAGAAGTACCACTACAAGAAGATACCCCCTTAGGCGATCGCATCAATCTGGTGTATCAAGGAACCGAAGTCGTTCACGGACGGGGCACTGCCGTCGTTACCGGCACGGGGATGCGGACAGAACTCGGTAAAATTGCCGAGATGCTGCAATCGGTGGAAAGTGAACCGACGCCCTTGCAACAACGGATGACTCAACTGGGTAACGTCTTGGTCACAGGCTCCCTGATTCTGGTTGCGCTAGTGATCGTGGGCGGTATGCTCAAGTCCTATATTGATGAGGGTCGATTCAATGGTACTGTCTTGCAAGAGTTGGTGGAAGTTTCTCTCTCAATGGCAGTCGCCGTCGTCCCTGAAGGTCTACCCGCTGTAATCACCGTGACTCTGGCGTTGGGAACGCAACGCATGGTACGTCGCAGCGCCTTAATTCGCAAACTTCCAGCCGTAGAAACATTAGGAAGTGTTACCACGATTTGCTCTGATAAAACCGGCACGCTGACCCAAAACAAAATGGTGGTGCAGCAAGTTGCTACGGTTACAGAGACATTCAGCGTTACTGGCGAGGGCTACACTCCTACAGGCGAGTTTAAAATCAACGCGCAGTCCGTTCAACCGGAACAGTATCCAGAACTGCAAACGCTACTGCTGGCTTGTGTCGTTTGCAATGATGCACTGTTGCAGCAGGAAGCGCCAAACACTCAAAGCAATGGTAAAGGGAAAGCGACGCCCAATGCAGCGAACGAATGGACAATTTTAGGTGACCCAACAGAAGGAGCATTACTGTCTCTAGCCGGTAAAAGCGGCTTGGAAAAGGCATCGCTCAACCGTCAATTCAAGCGAGTTGGGGAGTTTCCTTTTTCCTCCGAGCGCAAGCGGATGAGCGTCATTTGTGAAGGCAGAACACAAAACGTTGCTCAACAGGCTCGAGACTTCCCCTTTGTAATGTTTACAAAAGGTTCTCCAGAACTGATTTTAGAGCGTTGCAAAACCTATCAGCCAGGGAATACGGTCGAGACACTTACAGATAGCCAGCGTCAGCAAATCTTGCAACAGAATAACCAAATGGCAGGCGCAGGATTGCGAGTGCTGGGATTCGCCTACAAACCCTTGGACAGTAGACCTCCAGAAGCGTCAGATGAAACGACTGAGCGGGATTTGATTTGGCTGGGGCTTGTGGGAATGCTAGATGCTCCACGTTCGGAAGTGCGAGAGGCAGTGGAGCAGTGTCGCTATGCTGGTATTCGCCCGATTATGATTACGGGTGACCATCAGTTAACGGCACAAGCGATCGCACAGGATCTAGGTATTGCCAAACCGGGCGATCGCGCCCTCAGCG
>DATNPE010000359.1:0-6625 GCA_036703355.1 Allocoleopsis sp.
GCCCCAACAATACTGTTACTGTATGCTGCCTGTTCGTCTTGATTGGGAGGGGTGGGCTTAGGCCCAGAAGCAGAATTGAGAGACATAAAAAACTCACTTGGGCGATCGGTGAATGTAACTGAAGGACATAATCAGCAGTAACAATTTCAGGATGCCCCTTAATCGAGCTGTAACCTTGAGGGATGCAGGTCAGCCGCACTGAGCTGCTCCTTAGCCTACACACCTGAGCTTAGGTTACAAAATTCACCTATCTCTAGACGACCGTACAATTGCTCACTCTTAGGAGTGTGGCAGTCATGAGTCGGTAAGCTTGCCGAAATTTGATTCGTCCAGTTGCTTCTCCCAGTTCAGTTACACTGAAAAGGTCTAACAATTCTTAAACTATCTGGCAATGGCGGCGAATTTACCTGATCCTACTGGTACTTCCCCAGCAAAGCCGAACTCCACAGTCGGCACTCGCATCCGGAATCTCATCATTGTTGTAGTCGCGATCGCCCTGAGCGTTGCTGTATTCTTCGGACTCCAAACCCAAACGAGTTCTGTCTCGCTCAATAGCTTGGCCGAGGAAGCCACTCCTTTAGAAGTTGCCCTCAAAAATGGCAAGCCAACGCTCATGGAATTCTATGCCAACTGGTGCACGAGCTGCCAAGCAATGGCTCCCGAAATTGATGCTTTAGAGCAGCAATATCAGGACAAGATCAACTTTGTCATGCTGAATGTGGACAACACCAAATGGTTGCCAGAGGTTCTGCACTATCGAGTCGATGGCATTCCCCATTTCGTATTTCTGAATCAGAACGGCGAAGCGATTGCCAATGCGATCGGTGAGCAACCCCGCACCATTATGGCGGCTAACTTAGAAGCATTGGTTGCAGGCACCTCCCTGCCCTACGCCCAAGCTACAGGCCAAGTCTCAGCATTTAGCACAGCGGTGAAACCTACTAAACCTGCTATCGATGATCCTCGTAGCCACAGCAGCCAAGTCGTGAACTAACAGAGACTTCAACCTTAGAGCTGAGCCACGTAAGGAGTTTTTCGGCTCTTAGTTGCAATCGCCAAGCGTTTGCTCTGCGCTCAACCACTGCTCCAATAAGCTCACAGACTGCGGTGCATTGCGTGCTGACTCTGGATTGATTTTTGTCAGCTCGTCATTATTCAGATGCGATTGGAGAAATCCTGAGGTTTCGCGCAATTCTGGTGGTAGAGGTAGGTCTACAGGCTCTGGAGCAACTGCTGCTTCTGGCTCAACAGCTGTCACCTGAGCCGCTTCAGGACCTGTATAGGCAAAACAGGTTCTGATTCGCTCTAGCACGGATGGCGGCACCGCTCCTACCGTGTGGGACGTATGAGTCATAAAGAACGTAAAGGTGAGACTGCCCAGCCGAATGCGATCGCCCTCTTTGAGCAGGGCACAGCGCCATACTCGCTCACTGTTAATGAACGATCCGTTGGTGCTGTTGAGATCAATTAGGTAAAAGCCTTGCCCTGCTACATATTGGATTGCTGCATGTTGTCGAGATAAGCGCTCGTCGCGAATTGAGATCGCAGATTGGCGATCGCGCCCAATTAGCCAGGTGTGTTGAGACTGCAATAAGACTTGGCTTTTACCCTGAATTAAATTAGTCACCAGGTGTACTTGTTGATTGCTCACGACACCTTGGATGTATTGCAGAGCTATTTTGTAGGGATAACTCTTCCCAGAGTTTTCTAACTCTAAAATCTCATTGAGCAAATCGCGATGATGCTCGTAAAGCTTTAGAAACACGCGGTATAGACCCAAGCGTTGTTCTAGCTCTGCCTCTGTAAATTGAGTCATCATGCCTGAAGATTGTGCAGACCAAGAGCGTGGATCAATCATAATTGGCCATAGAAATTTAGACAGCACACAACACAGCCTGCTCACTCGGAGGTGGCAGCGTTGCATCCGAAATGTGATCCGTCAAAATGTGGCTTGGCTGAAGATTGGTATCAGGTTTGGTCTAGCCGTTTGATATCGGTAGTGGCAGCAGTCAAATTTCAAATCAAAAAGGCGCTTCGTAAAAACTGTCCTCGTGGCTGGATTAGCCCCTATCAGAAATCACACTTCAGACTCTAGAGTAAAACGCTTGCCATTCTGAGATAACCGCACTATTACTTAGTTTCTAAACTTGAGGTTTAAAAAGCAACCACCAAAATTTAAATTTACGCAAAGAAAATTTCTTGGCTGCTAAAACTGTTGCAGGAAGCTCAACAGCTCACGATTTACTGTTTGAGGCGCTTCTTGCTGAATCCAATGGCCACAATGCGGCACAAATTTTAGCTTAAACGGCGCTGCGATAAATTGGTCTAAGCCTTCGGTGAGTTTGGCACTCAGTAGGGAGTCTTCTTCACCCCAAAGGACTAAGGTTGGCACCGTAATGGGTTCAGGCGATCGCCGCCATTGACGGAGCAAGTTCTGAAGCGAAAATAGCTGACGCTGGTAATTCATCGCTGCCGCCAACACGCCGGGTTTACTCAAAGCTGCCTCATACATTTGGGCATCTTCAGCCGTGAAAGCTCCTTTGCGGACAGCCTGCCCTCGAAAAAATTCTTGCACAAAATTCTTGAGGTTTTGCTGAATTAGCCATTCTGGCAAGCCGGGTACTTGAAACGCAAAGACGTACCAACTGCGTCGAATTTGATCCAGATTACTGACCAACTCCTGCATAAACCGCTGTGGGTGAGGAGCATTCAAAAGCGCCAAGCGATTGAGGTAGTGAGGAAATCGTTGCGCTAAATGCCAAGCAATGACACCCCCCCAGTCGTGGCCAACTACATGGGCCCGTGCATAACCTAAACTTTCTATCAGACCCCGGATGTCCGCACTCAGCGTATTGAGGTCATAGCCATGCTCTGGCTTGTCAGAATCGTTATAACCTCTGAGATCAGGCACCACGACTTTGAAATGACGAGCCAACACTGGAATTTGGTAGCGCCAAGAATACCAAAACTCTGGAAAACCATGTAGTAGAACTACTAGGTCTCCTTCCCCTTGCATCACACAGTGTAGGCGAACGTGGTTTGTCTCCACAAAGCGGTGATGCCAACCAGAATTTTCAACTGTCATGTCAAGTCAGTGCCTTTTTCGCGTGCCTCTGCGGCTAACCCTAGGCGAGAAGCCACTCTGAATTATCTCTCTAATTCGGCTAGGCAGTTCACTGACTACCGCAAGGCTGCTCCAAGAATTAAGCCTAGGCGATCGCTAATGGATTGCGAACCATTAGACTTGTTGGGCTACAACCGGACGATATTCTGCAGGCTTGATTTGGTACTTAACCAGATTGGCCAACTCTTGCAACTGACTAATCGCTTCAGCGCCCTCTAGTTTCATGAGTTCGCGATCGTCTCTCATTTCGGTCCAGGTAATGCCGTAGTCAGAAACCAAAAACCGAATCAGGTGGTTATCCCCCAAGCTGACCATAAAGGAGGCGCTGTTCATTTGGCCGCCACAAGTGTAGCAAGAGGCTAGATAGCCACGATTTTCTAATACAGTAGCCAGGGCTTGTAAGCTCATAACCAAGTCCTGAACAAATTGACGGTGCTGTTCTGCAAGTCTTAAAAACACGCTAATCCTCCAATCACCACACCTCATTTTAGATCCTTTTATACTTTCTTAAGAATTTGATTTTCTCAAGAAACAGGTTTTAGGTGTTGGGATCTCTATTGCTCAGAATGCCCAGTTCTTTTTCTAAGTTCACTCCCAACATCACCTGCCCAGGTTAACGGAGCCTTTCATTCGAGGAAGTATCCGGTACAACAGTTAGATGAATTCCTACATATTGAATCACCGCCAAATAATAAAGTTCCGCCTTCAGACTGACTTGAATAACAAGTAGTTTTAAGGCGGAACCTATACAAAGCTTGCAATTTGAAGGTAATCTCAATTATTAATTTGAGATTCGTATCAGTTTGATTTGCAATCTGTATCAAAGAAGAAAAATTGTGCTTAGCAACACATTAACTGGCGGGCGATCGCAGCAACCTAATTAATCTGCCACCAGCCGAAGCTAGGCCCAATGAAACGAACTGTAACCCAATAAGCAATGAGCAGTCCAATTCCTACCCAAGCACCTTGAGTCGTCCATTTAACAAATTGCTCTGACTGTTTTTTGGTGAGGGTTAGCTTAGAGAAGACGCTTGGTTCTTGACCGTATTTGTCTCCTAAAGCCTCTTTCCGACGTTTTGCTTCACCCATGACTCTGAGAGGTAAATATTGACGAATAATCTGATCGTAGTCTTTACATTCAGGATACGACTGAGTGAGTCGTGCCAGTGGTACCGATCTACAAATCTTTGTATGTTGGCTAGCGGTGGTATTGACGACAAAACATCTCAAGATGTCGCTTAACTCGCTCATCCGTGCTCTAGAACAGATGACCGTTCAAGGAGCTTGAAGGGTGAGTTCCAATTAGTTCAATCGCACTATAGCGCTCACAAATTGTTTGTGAGCAAGGGGGGTGGGGTCGTTGCCCCCACACAGGGATTGCTACGCCTGCACCCCGTTCAAGAATTAAAAAGGATGGCTATAGAATCAATCTAAAACTGAGTAATCAGATGGATTGAAGAGACTGGAATCAAGATAATTGATTCGGGCTAAAGGGCTTAAAGCAGCTAGGACTTGATGACCATAGCTACGATGCAACACTCGGTTGTCTAGTAATGCGACAACGCCTTGACGTTCTCTGACAGGTGCGATCGCGCGTTGCAACTCACTCAGGGCAGTCGGCAACAGGTAAAGCCGAAACCAATCTTGGCGCAGTTTTTTATAGTAAGCGACTCGGCCTGCCACGAGAGGATGCTCTAGCGAGGGAATGGGTAAAGTGGCGATCGCTAATAAATGCGGCGCGGGCAACACATGCTGATACTGCCGCCAAAACTCCCATCCCGTCACGAGAATGCCATTGTCATCCAGGCAGGTTTTCTCGACTTGTACTCTAGAGCCAAACTCACCTGCCAAAATCGAGCCGATTTGCGCTTTGAGCGGTACATCACCCACCAACAATACGGTTAAGCCTGGAGCGCTTAGGCTAACAGTCAACAAACTCCGCACTTCCTGCAACAAAGCAGTTTGGAACTGCGGGGTATTGGGCATGGGTAGCCCATCGGGCAAGTACAGTTGAATGATTTCACTCTGGCGATCGGGGGCAAATTTGAGACAAGTTAAATCTTTGAGACCGAGCCGTTGCCGATAAATTGTGGCTTCTGGCTCTAAGTCCAGGGCACCCCCAATGAGGACGACAGGCTGCTGCGGCCAAATGTTTTCTAGGACTGGAGCCACGTCAATCGGGCCACAATGTAGCGAAAATTGCCCATGTTGGCGAGCAATAGTAGCCCATACCAGTTGATCGGGGTTTTGTAAGCGCTCCCAGAAATAGCGCCAAGCTTCTGGCAGGTTAGATAAAGATGGTGTCGCGTTCGATTCAGGTAGGGCTACCAGAGGTGGGTGAGACGCTGGATCAGGATTGGCTGCACTCAACTGCTGCAAGAGGTACTGGAGGAGGTTCCGTTCGTCGGACTCAATCAAGTAACACTCGTAAGGATTGGCAGGATGCTGAAAGATAGCCTTAGTCAGCCGAACGCGGACATCCCGAATTGTCTCAGCTAACTCCGGGCGAGCCAGCATTAAATCGTTCCAATGGCTCGGCTCCAGTTGGGCGGTGAGTTGTTGTTGCACCCAGACTTCTAGGTCATCCACGCCATCTAAAATGGTGGGAATGCCTTCAGGAAAGCGGCTTTGGTCACTTAAGCGATCGCTTAGCCATTGTTCGGGCGTAGTTAAGAGCAATCCTTGAAAATCCTCTCCAGGCCAGCGATCGCCCGTCCGAATTGGCTTGTGGGTTTGAATCCACTGCCGCAGCCTAGGAATCTCGACCATCAGGAGGCGCTGCTGTACTTCTTCGGGCACCGCTAACACTGCTGCACCGGGCCAAATCAGCAACGGCACTAAATAACTCAAGCGATAGCGACCGTGGCTACCAGAAGGGGCACCCGCTTGAATCAAGGCACTCCGACCCAGTCTTAAAGCTCGCGCCACCAAGCGTCCCATCGTCAAGTGATGGGGCCAGTAAGGCTCACCTTGTTCTCGTAGGAAAGCACGGAGTTGCTGGTGGACTTCTACTTCAATCACAGGCGAGGAGCGTTTGATTACCGCGTGACCTTTATTCTGACACAGGCGTTAAAAATCCCTGCTGGCTCTCAAGTTACCGCAGGGATTTTTGTTCGTGATGATTGATCAATCTTGATCAATTATGACAACTGTCATGAAAGACAGGGGCGTTCTTGTCAGCTTGGCTGGAAATTAGCGCCGTCGGCTTCTAGAGCCTGATGATCGCCGTACGCCAGTAGAGCGGCTGCTACCAAACCCACCCGAACTACGATTGACCTTAGGCTGCGATCGCCCAGACTGCCGCAGCGTACTGGAGCCATACCCGGAACCTGTGGAGCGATTTCCAGTGGTCGAAGGTCGTCGTACGGTGCTGGGGCGGCTAGTGGTCGTGGGGGTTCTTAGACGACCCGTAGTGCGTAGAGTTTGGCGATTGCGTACTGCTGGTGGGGGTGCTTGGTAGCGAGATTGGTAACGGTTGACGGCTTGACTGTAAGTGTCACC
>DATNPE010000360.1:0-8711 GCA_036703355.1 Allocoleopsis sp.
AAGCAACCCCAAAGCTGGAAAAGTTGCAGAAGTTCATGACACGATCTGACTCAACTTCAGCTTGGGGTTGCGATCGCTAGATCTGTAGATGAATTCAGTATGACTTTGTTCTAGAAATCTCGACACTGACCTTCGGCTTAAGTTACTCCGCGAAACTGCTGAGTGACCTACGACTCTCCTAAAGGGGCCATCCAGGAAAGGCAGCGTTGCCAGCGATCGATCCGGGCGGAACTGACCGATTCGCGATTAAATAAGGGATGCACGTTCGTTATTTGTAACTATTCGTGTCTGAAACTAAAAAGCCTTCTCGTTCCCTCGCTGGGATTGCTGGGATTGTGGCTGTAGCCACGATGATTAGCAAGGTATTTGGATTGGTGCGTCAGCAAGCGATCGCCGCTGCCTTTGGGGTGGGGCCTGCCGCTGGTGCTTACAACTTTGCCTATGTGATCCCAGGATTCTTGCTGATTTTGCTGGGTGGCATCAATGGCCCCTTCCATAGTGCGATCGTCAGTGTGCTCTCCAAGCGCAAACAAAGCGAAGTGGCACCCATTGTCGAGACGATCACGACGTTGGTTGGGGGGCTACTGCTACTCGTTACCCTTGGTTTGATTGTGTTTGCCGATCCGCTGATGCATCTGGTGGCTCCGGGTTTGTATGTGACGCCAGAGGCGGCTCAAGCCCAAGGCATTACCCCAGAGCAATTTCAAGTCTTGCTGCAAACCAAGGCGATCGCGATTCAGCAATTTCGGATCATGGCTCCGATGGCTTTGCTGGCGGGACTCGTGGGAATTGGCTTTGGTACCCTCAATGCCTCAGACCAATATTGGCTACCCTCCATCAGCCCGCTGTTTTCCAGTGTGACAGTACTGATCGGGATTGGCATCTTGGCGTTTCAGCTCGGCCCCCAGATTACTGCGCCACAGTACGCCCTGATTGGGGGACTGGTACTCGCTTGGGGCACGTTGGCAGGGGCAGTTTTGCAGTGGCTGGTGCAGTTACCCGCTCAAGTTAAAGCAGGGATGGGTGGCTTACGGCTACGCTTTGACTTTCATCGACCAGAAGTCAAAGAAGTAATCAAAATCATGGGGCCAGCAACCTTTTCCTCTGGCATGATGCAAATCAATGTCTGGACGGATTTATTTTTTGCCTCATTCTTACCCCAAGCCGCCGCCGCTGTGTCAGCTCTGGGATATGCAGGATTGTTAGTCAACACCCCACTGGGCATTCTCTCCAATATGATTTTGGTGCCCTTGATGCCTGTGTTCTCTCGGCTCACCGATCCAGAAGACTGGCCTGAGCTAAAAGGGCGAATCCGCCAGGGTTTGTTGCTGACTGCGGTGGCCATGCTGCCCCTCAGCGCCATCATGATCGCACTGGCGTTTCCGATTGTGCGAGTGGTGTATGAGCGCTACGCCTTTGATGAATCAGCCTCACGCCTTACCGCTTCTCTCCTGATTGCTTATAGCGTTGGCATGTTTGTCTACCTGGCGCGGGACGTGTTAGTACGAGTGTTTTACGCTTTGGGGGATGGAGACACTCCCTTCCGCATCAGCATCATCAATATCTTTTTGAACGCAGTCTTAGACTTTTTCTTAATTGAGCCATTTGGAGCCCCCGGTCTGGTCTTAGCCACGGTTGGGGTTAACGTCACCTCCAGTATTGCGCTGCTGGTGATTCTGCATCGCCGTCTGCACGGCTTGCCTTGGCGAGAATTGAGCTGGCCAATTTTAGGTCTGACTTTAAGTAGCGCGATCGCGGGAGGTGCTTCTTGGGGAACCCTCCGAGCTTGTGAGCAATTTTTGGGCACCGAAGGCATCATGATTCAACTACTAGAACTGACGACAGCGGGGGCAGTCGGCCTAGCAGTATTCGGTCTATTGGCAACTCAATTACGGTTGCCAGAAGTTGATTTATTTGTCGATCGCATTCGCCAGCGCGTGCTGAGACGTTAACCACCAAGCATTGATAAACCACAGAGGGCACCCAGCGTGCCCTTTACTTTTGCGACCTACAGTTGGTCTTGATACTTCTCTAAAACATCCATCAGCGATACTTGGCATTGCATCGGCAGCAGATCGATCAGGGGAACTTCACGGCGACCGCCCCCCAACTTCACTGGGATGCTGCTGAGGATTTGCTGCACCCGGTTTTCATCGACTGAGTTCGAGGTCAGTAAGGGATAAAGTTGCTCTGCCAAAGGAGCGCTGAGGTGAGCATCACCTAAGTAGAGATGCCACTTGGCAATGTCCATGTAGACATTTTCGCCAATATCAGCGGCGAGGGCTTCTAAAAGCTCGGTGGTATTGGTTTTTGCCATGATAGTAATTTCCTAAATGCAAAATGGAGGCTAAATTAGCTGGTTTAGCCAGATTCTGCCCCCATTCTAATCAACTCAATCCCAAGCAACTTCGCTCTATGGTTTGGTAGACTTGGCACTCGTTTTTTTAGAATCAGCCGGAGTGCCAGCAGAAAATTGTGGGTTGTAGCCAGAGTAGTCTGCGATCGCGGCGATGTAGATGAAATGAGCCAGCAGTCCGACAGCCCAGACCCCTGTGACCCACTTAGACCAAGGCCAAGTCTCAGCTTCTAGGGTGCGGACAAACCACATCCCAGAGTTGCTGGCGGCAAAAAGTGCTACATGGACTGCAAAATTCATCCGATCATCTAGACGACGATAAGCAGGATCGCGGCGGTCTGGTTGACGAGGCCAACGAGGCGGCATAGAAAACCCTTTAGTAAATGATTAAGCCGTGGTTATTGTAATCGATCAAGCACTCGATGACTGGGACTGCGATTGAGACTGGGAAGGTGGCAACTGGGCTGTGTTCTCAGTGCCCCTGAGCAGTTGCGCTTTCATTGCAGCCAGCTCTTCATCTACAGTGTCACCCCCTTCGAGAGAGGCAAACCGCTTTTCTAGGTCGTCTGTCCCCAGTTCTGCGATCGCCTCTGACTGCGCTTCTAGTTGCAGCACCTTTTCTTCCATCCGCTCAAAGGCAGACATGGCGCTACCCGTGCCGACGCGGCCCAGCATGTCATTAATTTGCTGTGAAGCCTTGGCAGAACGGGCACGAGCAATGTACAAGTCTTTTTTAGTTTTGGCCTCAGAAATCTTGCTTTCCAAGGCCAACATATTTTGCTTCAGCTTTGTGACCACACCACTTTGTTGGTCTAGCTGCGATCGCAACGCTTCAGCGGTTTCTTGATAAGACTTACGCCGAGTCAGCGCTTCGCGGGCTAAATGATCGTCGCCTTTTTGTAAAGCGAGTTGCGCCCGTCGGTACCACTCATCAGAGGTGGATTGTGCTTGGGCACATTGGCGTTCAGTGCGCTTCTGAGTGGCGATCGCTTGCGCGACAGCTTGTCGCAGTTGGATCAAATCCTCCTGCATGTCCAAGACAGTTTGCTCCAGAATTTTTTCTGGGTCTTCTGCTTGACCAACCAAGCTGTTGATGTTGGCTCGAATTACCCGCCCAATGCGGTCTAGTAAGCCCATATCGATCTCCGTCCACGTTGCTACAACAGGCTTTGTAGGCCACTCGTACATTCATTTGTAGAATGCAGTTCTAGCGGTCCTCGCCAGAACATTAACCTCATGGTATCGCACCTTTTGGGTTCGCAAGCGAGCCGAAAGCAGGAGATTAGTGCTGTTCTACCTTGGCAGGAATCCCTTGTTTTTCCAGTTCCTCCGCTAAGGCCTCAGCTTTGCCAGCGTCATCAAAAGCTCCCAGCTGAATCCGCGCCCCATCCGGAAAATTCCGCACATAAGCATCAGGAATCGCTTGCTGAGCTTGCTCTAGCGTGGCATCTCCACTGTATTCGGTCACCACCTTGTAGTCGTATGCACCGCTCGCCGCTGGTTTAGCTGCGGTAGCTGTACTAGCAGGTTCGGGTTCAGCCGCACGAGGTTCCGAGACGGTTGGTTCTGGGGCAACCACGGGCGCAGGTTCAACTCTAGGAGGCGGTTCTGGTGCAAGCGCAGGCGCAGGGTCATAGCGCTCAACGGGGGCTTCTTCAGCAGGTTGGTTGTAGATGGCCGCAGGTGGAGGTGGAGGCGCGATCGACAGGGGTGGCGCTACAGGCCGCACAACGTAAGGATCAGCTCCACTAGGCGCAGCTGCTTGACTCGTAGGTGCAGTTGCAGTCGATCCTGCACCACTTGCAGTTCGATTGGTATTGGGTACCGCAGTTACCTTAGGAACCGCAACAGATTTACCAGGAGTGGCTGTCGTTTTAGCGGCACCGGAGTTAGCCTTCAGTGTACTCAAGGTGCCCAAGTTTAGATCCACAAATTCCTTAGAAGCTAAGTTGGGAGAATTCGGCAGACCCACGGCCTCTGTATTGTTAGACGTGGCACTCGTGGAATTTGTGGTTGTCGTAGAGGCTGCCTCCGGCGATCGCATCCCACCGAAACGCAACACCGCAGGATTCATAAGCACATAACCAAGCGTGGCGCTAGAAAGCAGCAGTAATAGCATTGAGCCAAGCCCTAAAGGGGTCAGTAGGCTTTGCATAAAGCCCCGCTCGACTCTGGCTTCTGCTTCCTCTTCTGCCAAGCTGCGTAACAGTTCTTCTGAAGACTCTAAATAGTCATCGGGCGGAAGCTGAGTCGCCGCCAAATTTAGTAGGCTGCTGGGTTCAGTTTGAGGTGCTGCAGTCTCAGGCTCTGGTATGCGAGGCAACACAGCCAACTGAGAAGTCGTGCGGGTAGTTGCTGCCTCAGAATACGATTGCTGAGCGGGTGGCCAAGTAGTCGGCTCGACCGGGGTAGTTGTCACGGGGTGGGCTGTTATGGCTGGACTAGCTACAGCGCTCGGAGAACTTGGAGCAGCCCCTGCATTCGTTGCTTGCGGTTGGGTTCTCCCCCCCACGGCTCCCACAGAAATCAAATCCAGCGTCTTGCGAGCTTGCTGGCGACCCAAACCACGCGGAGGTGGGACAGAACGACCTGTGCGTTGCCGTCGATAGCGGACCAATTCCTCTTCCAATTGCACATCCAGACTCCCTAAAGCTGTCTGCAATACAGAATGCAAGGACTGGTTTGGCTGGGATTGATTTGAGGATTCAACCGAGGGGCGCTGACTCATCACCGGATTCCTACCATCTTGACTAACCGCAAATTTCCAGAGGGATGTCCCTTAGTCTATAAGTGTCTATTCAGTAGATGCATCGTATAGTACTGCTGTTGATTCTGCTACTGAAGTAGAGAATCTTTAGCTTTGAGACGAGAAGCATTGCACACTACCAGTTAGCAATCTGCGTTGGGTAGTTCACCAAAGGGTACACGATTTTTTACCAAGATTGGCAACATGGCTTTTGAATCCCTGCATCATGTTTTAGGCAGCTTTGAAAATCAGGGAGGATGGCAGGAGCGCCGCCAGTTTAAGCGCTTATTGGCTTACTGGTCAGAACTGGTGGGTCCTGCTGTCGCTAGCCAAACCAAACCTGTCGCAATTCAGCGGGGTGTGCTGAAGGTAGCGACCTCTAGCCCTGCCTGGGCACAAAACTTAATTTTTGAACGGCAGCGGATTCTAGAAAAACTCAACGCTCACCTCAAGATTGAACTCACTGATATTCGTTTTTCTACCGCTCAGTGGTACAGCAGCCGTCAAGAAAAGTCCTCAGATGGAGCCACTGGGCCAGGAACCAATCTCTGGCAAGAGCATCCTAGTTATGTGAGCGATGCCAGCAACCTTAATCCCTCAGCGAGCACCGAACCCGCAGCCCCCAGCGACCCCCAAACTGCCTTCCGAGCTTGGTCCAACTTGGTGCAACAGCGATCGCAGCATTTACCTAGCTGTCCCCGTTGTCAGTGCCCAACCCCACCCGGAGAGTTACAGCGCTGGTCAGTCTGTGCGCTCTGTGCCGCGCAGCAATGGCGAGAATAATTTTCTCTGCTTGCGTTTTGGAAATTGCAACTCAAATTTGGGTATCTCTAAACGTAGGTGAGTCGCAAATTTACTGGTTCTGGCATTCTTCAGGATGGAGAAAGTTTAGGCTTGTAGATTAAATTGCGTTGCCTTGCATCTGCCAAGTAGCTGAGTTCCGAGGCTCTAAACGGGTTTTGCTTCACTAACTTTATCCGAACCTGATCACCCTCTAAATTCGATTCGATGTTTTTTTCCTTGATCCCCAACTGTTTTTAAGAGAAATCCACTCGATTATCCAGCAACAAAAAATTGTCAATGTGTCTGGTTTTTAACAGGATTATAAAGACAATCTAAAAGACGTTTTTTATCATGAATCGCTGAAAACCAGGCAGAAAAGCGATCGCAGGTTGCTAAATCGAGTCACTCAAAAAAACTTTAGCTTAAAAATTAAAGACAACAGATAACTCCCCAAAAAATCCTTCTATGAGAACCATAAGCCTCGAAACGTCAGCATGTCGGCACTGTCGCTATTACACTCCAGAAGGACGGCGTGGTGGCTCTTGTCAGCAGCTTAATGTGCCCGTTCGAGGAGCCTGGAAGGCTTGTTCCTTGGCGATCCCCCCATTTGCGCCATCCTGGGAGAATTCTGAAGAAATCATTAACTGGTCGGATAATACATTGGTGCTGGGAGATGTGATCCCCTTAGGCTGTTCTGCAATTAACTTTGTAGAAACCAAAGAAGATTTTACGGTGCGATCGCTCACTAAATAAGTTGTTGTCCGCTTAGTATTGACTTCGTAAAAATACCGAAGAAATCGCATTCTTAGATTAGACTTAGTTGTTTAGGCACCTCCATTGAGTTTCTGAATCGCTCCCATTGAAGCAAGGCAGCAGCAAAAACAGAAGAGAAACTCAAGCCCAATAACTGTTTCGGCGCAACACTTTTAGATTTTCAATTGAACTTTAGGCTTTGCTTTCCATCAATAAAAACTAAAAACCGCACTTCTTCAACAAAGGTGCGGTTTTTAAGTACTTAAATCTCAGAAAAGATAATTTGGCTCAAGGTAACCAGGGGTATTGTCGAAAGTTAGGCTGGCGCTTTTCTAAGAATGCCTCTTTACCTTCAGCTCCTTCTTCCGTCATGTAGTAGAGCAAAGTCGCATTCCCTGCCAACTCCTGTAAGCCTGCTTGACCATCACAGTCAGCATTGAAAGCAGCTTTAAGGCAACGAATCGCGATCGGGCTTTTTTCTAGAATTTCTCTGGCCCATTGAATGCCCTCTGCTTCCAACTGCTCCACGGGCACCACACAATTGACTAGGCCCATTTCTAGCGCCTGAGTCGCATCATATTGACGGCAGAGATACCAAATTTCGCGGGCTTTTTTCTGCCCCACTAAGCGAGCCAGGTAGCTAGCACCAAAGCCTCCATCGAAACTGCCTACCTTCGGCCCCGTTTGACCAAAAATGGCATTGTCTGCGGCGATCGTTAAATCACAGAGAATGTGCAGCACATGTCCCCCACCGATCGCGTAACCCGCCACTAAAGCGATCACCACCTTGGGCATGGAGCGAATCAGACGTTGCAAGTCGAGGACGTTGAGCCGAGGCACCCCCTCATCGTCCACATAGCCGCCCTGACCCCGCACACTTTGGTCACCACCCGCACAGAAAGCGTACTTGCCATCCGTGTGAGGGCCTGCGCCTGTGAAGAGAATCACCCCAATCCGGCTGTCTTCACGAGCATTAGCAAAGGCATCGTACAGCTCAAACACCGTTTTGGGGCGAAAGGCGTTGCGCTTATGGGGGCGATTAATCGTGATTTTGGCGATGCCATCCGCTTTGTGATATAGGATGTCTTCGTAGGTTTTGGCAACTTGCCATTCAACTTGCATAGTCTGTCGCGTAATTTTAAAAATCAAGTCAATTCCGAGCACTGCACCCAGTTAGTCACCCAGGCTCAGTGGTGCCATTTTAGAGGAATTTACTGATCCGCGAATTTAGCCAGATTTGTTCGCCGCCAAGCGCTATCTGCTTTGCGATCGCACCGCACCTCCAACACTCGCACTCCACTTGATGGCGGAGGATTTAAGCGCTCTACAAGCTGGGACCAAGTTTCGACCAGCTCATACCCCACCCCATAGGTCTGGCAGAGCTGGGCAAAATCAATTGATTGGGGAGTGGCAAAAAATTCTTCAAATACTGACTCAAATTGGGCGATCGGCAGCATCTCGAAAATGCCACCGCCATTGTTGTTGACCACAATAATGGTCAAATGCCCAACTAACTTGTTTCTAAGCAAGAATCCATTGGTGTCGTGCAGCAGCGCCAAGTCTCCCGTCAGTAAAACGCTGCTCTGGTTGCCATGTGCTACGCCCAGAGCTGTAGATAACGTGCCATCAATCCCGTTCGCCCCCCGATTGAAATAAGGCTTGATTGCGGTATTGCCTGGTTTCCAGAAAAACTCCACATCCCGCACAGGCATACTGTTGGCGATAAACAAAGGCGTACCGGGAGGTAAGTGCTGGGACAACAACCAAGCGACCTTGCCCTCAAACCACGCTTCCGTATCTGACATCGTTTGGTCAAGCCTTTGCCGTACCTTCACCTCAGCGCTACACCAGTCCTTGAGATAGCTACTGTGTAAATAGACTTGAGTAGACCTCTCCCCCATCCCCTCTCCTACAGGAGAGGGGGGTTGTAGAGAGGGTAGGGGTTCACTGTAAACAGGGGGTAACAACGGCGCTAACTGTTCGATCGCCAGTCGTAAATGAGTGGTGTGACCATGTAGCGGGTCCAAATTGCGATCGCCCGGATCAACAATCCACTGCTGCGGTTGCACCCTC
>DATNPE010000361.1:0-21420 GCA_036703355.1 Allocoleopsis sp.
CCAGGCACTAGCTCGCCTACAGTTCCTGCTGGTTCACTACTGACCAGTCCGAGCGTGCCCAATACCAGCACCAGCCTGAGTTTGCCTAGCACCTCTGGTACCAGTGCTCCTGCTCCCGTCAGCGCCCTGCAAACCGCGATCGAACAGTCTCAATTGCAGAACAACGCTACCGTAACGGCTCCTAATGCCACGCCAGCGGCAGGAGCGGGGAATAGTGCAACGACGCCTGCTGGTACTAATCAGACTTTTAATCCATCTAATGCGATCGCCCCTTCAGGCAATAGCGGCATCAACTACAGTTCACCCCCAGGGGTGAGCAGCGCTCCTTCAGTCAACTCCTTCAACTATTTGACCCAGCCCCAACCGGATAGCACGGTTCCCGTTGGTGTCGCTCCTGTGGTACCCACCGCTCCCTCCATTGCCCCCGTTATACCAAGCAGCAACTTACGCTCCAACTTTAGGCAGTCCTCGTTCCAAGGCAACCAGAACAACGGCTTCAACAACTCTGGCTTTTCGGATAACGCAGGTCTCCAACCCAGCCAACTCAATCAACAGCCCTTCTCAGCACCGCGTCGGGTACCGGGACGCAATATTGGAGGAGGTGAGATCAATACCTTCTCGAATCCGTAGAGAAGTTGGGGAAGACAGGAGCCAGGAGCCAGAAGCCAGAAGTTGGAGAATATAGGAGCCAGAAGCCAGGAGCCAGAAGCCAGAAGCTAATACCCAACATCCTGACTTCTGACTCCTGACTCCTAGCTGTTAAAGTGCCGAATAATTGCCTCTGCAAACTCTGAGCACTTGAGAGGTTCGACGGGCGGTTCCATCAAGCGGGCCAAGTCGTAAGTGACTTCACCGTTAGAGATGGCGGCACCAATGCCTTGCTTGATCAAGTCGGCGGCTTCTTGCCAGCCCATATACTCCAGCATCATCACCCCGGATAGAATTACTGATCCAGGATTAATGCGATCGAGTCCAGCATGCTTGGGAGCGGTGCCGTGAGTCGCTTCAAAGATGGCGCAGCTGTCACCAATATTGGCTCCAGGCCCCATGCCTAAACCACCGACGATCGCCGCTGCTGCATCAGACAGGTAATCGCCGTTTAGGTTCATCGTTGCCAAGATGGAGTACTCGTCGGGCCGAGTCTGAATCTGCTGGAAAATACTATCGGCAATGCGATCGTTCACCATGATCTTGGTTTCCCACTGACCATGGCCATGAGTGGCCCAAATGCTATTTAGCACGGCTTCCACTTCTTGACGAATCTGAGCTTTTTTCTCGTCGGTCAGTGCGTCATAACCTGGTTCAATCTGGCGAGCATTGTCTTCTACAGATAGGTTAGGGTTCTTTTCTTTGTTGCTAAGAATCCATGACTCGCGCTCGGTGACACATTCTTGACGAAACTCGGTGGTGGCTAGCTCATAGCCCCAATCGCGGAATGCGCCTTCGGTGTACTTCATAATGTTGCCTTTGTGGACCAAAGTCACCATTTGCTTGTTAGCAGGAAGCCTCAGGGCGTGCTTGATGGCGCGTCGCACCAAACGCTGAGAGCCAGTTTTACTGATGGGTTTAATTCCGATCCCAGAGTCTAGCGGGATTTGCTTGTTGCGATGCTCTGGGGTGGCAGGAATCAAGTCAGTATTCAGCAGCTTGATTAGGCGATCGCCTACTTCGCTACCTTGCCGCCACTCGATTCCCAGATAGATATCCTCGGTGTTTTCCCGATAGACAATCACATCTAGCTTTTCGGGGCTTTTATGAGGTGAAGGCGTACCTGCATAGTACTTACAAGGGCGCACACAGGCATAAAGGTCATGGATTTGGCGCAAGGCAACGTTTAGAGAACGAATGCCACCACCGACCGGAGTTGTGAGCGGCCCTTTAATCGCCACGCCGTATTCTTTGATGGCCTTTAAGGTATCTTCGGGCAAGTACTGGTACGTACCGTATTTTTCGCAAGCTTCGTCGCCCGCATAGACCTTGAACCAGGCAATCTGGCGCTTACCACCATAAGCTGCCTGCACTGCGGCATCAAACACCTTTTGCGCTGCGGGCCAAATATCAATCCCCGTCCCATCTCCCCGAATGAACGGAATAATCGGGTTGTCAGGAACAATGGGTTCTCCATTTTCAAACGTAATGCGGCTTCCAGTTTCGGGGGGAGTAAGCTTTTCGTACATAACCTAACAACGGCTCCAGCTAACCACGCAGCAAAAGGGTCCAGGGGAATATGCTAAGCGATCGCGTGGTGAAAAAAACACTCAATCTGGACCAAGTTACGTTTGTTGACGTTATGACCTATGCTTCATACTTCTCTGGTAGGTTATCAGACCTATAATCCTTCTAGACCCGCGCTTGCTTAACTGGGTTGGTAGATTTTTTAACTGATTAACGAATTTTTTATGCAATTCAACCTTAAGAATGAGTCAGTAGTAGGGAATTCTTACAATAGGAAAGGTGTGATTGATCAAATCGCTTTTATCAAAAAAATCAGCCAGCAATCCTCAACAAGATGGGGCTGAAGCAATCTTAAACAAACGAATTACGAACCGATTTTAGGAATGATTGCGTGCCTGTTAAGCTGTTTGTACTGCCTGCGTGAGAGCTTGGATGAAAAGAATTCTAGTCGTCGATGACGATACTACTTTACGAATCGCTTTAACACGCTATCTCCAAAACCGTGGATATGTGGTTCAAGATGCTGGCTCAGGAGTAGAGGGACTATCCGCGTTTGAACAAAGCTCTCCGGATTTAGTGGTTTCTGATGTCATGATGCCAGAGATGGATGGCTTTGAATTCTGCCGTCGTCTGCGAGCCATGCGTTCTGGCCAATTGGTCCCTTTTATTTTTCTCTCTAGCCGAGGTGAAGTAGAGGATCGGGTTCAGGGGCACGATATGGGGGCCGATGACTATTTAATTAAGCCCTTTGAACCCAGAGAATTAGTCGCCAAAATTGAAGCCCAGTTAGAGCGATCGCGCCGCACTCACGCCGAAATCATTCGCCTCATCCAACAATCTAACGTCAGTACCGAATCTAGCCCGACTCCTTTGCCCCTGACCCCTGCCGAGGAGAAAGTCTTTTGGGAAGTGATCCAAGGCTACACCAACAAACAGATTGGCGATCGCTTGTTTGTCAGCCCTCGTACCGTTCAAACTCACCTCAGTAATATTCTGAGCAAGCTCCAGTTAGAAAACCGCTCTCAGCTAGTGCGCTTTGCCTTTGAGCGAGGCTACCATCCCCCTACTGAAGCCAGTGAGGCAGAGTGAGGGCTGACGAGACTGAGATCACGACCATTGCAGCGAGCGGCTGGGTCGTAAAACCTAGCCGTTGTAGCTACCCGCCCAGCATCAATCTCCCAAGTGACCGACCTGTATCCAGACTCAGCCGAGTGAGGGGTAATTTGTTGGTACGATAAGGGGTGGCGGAGCATCTCCGCAGGAAAGCTAATTGACTGCTGAGAGCAAAGCGAACCAATGATTCCTGGCGTTTACACTTTGACTGAACTACAGCAAGCAATTGCCGCAGCGCCAAACCAATGGCGACCTCTCGTGTTGACCAATGGTTGCTTCGATCTACTTCACGTAGGCCACATCCGCTATCTCCAGACCGCAAAAACCCTGGGGCGATCGCTGGTAGTCGGATTAAACAGTGATGAATCCATGCAAACCATTAAGCCACAAGCGCCAGGACAACCTAGGCGGCCCATTGTGCCAGCGATGCAGCGAGCGGAAGTTCTAGCTGCCCTAAAGCCCGTAGATGCTGTCGTGGTCTTTGCTGAAACCACTGCTGATCCGCTAATTGTGGCTCTTGAGCCTGATGTCTACGTCAAGGGGGGCGATTACCAGCTAGAAACACTGCCTGAGGCTGCCAGTGTGCAAGCTTGTGGCGGTCAAATTGAGTTTGTCACTGTAGAAGTGCCCACCTCCTCTACAGCCATTATTAATAAAATCTTGCAGTCGAGCGGATAAAGTAAATTTTTTGAGGTCAACTGGGGCACCTGTACTCAGGTTTTTCCCAATTGATACGCTTTTCCGACCTGCCTTTGAAAACAGCTTCTAGTCCATGAACGAATTGCAGCTACTTGACATGAGCGGTTTTACTACTGATTCAAATCTTTCTTCTGCAACCTATACAGCAAGTCAATTAGACGATCTACGCCTCAAGTTAAAATCTGAGTCTCTGAAAACTCAGCTGCAAGCCCTTCAAGACATTACTCAGGTCGGTGAAGCAGGACTAGACCTATTGATGGAATTTTTGCTGGAGCGGCGTACGACCCTTGCTACCCCGCTGGAGGGCCGTGCCTATCAAGCCCTTTATGCCGCTAATTCAGCTAAAGCTACCGAGTTTTTGAATACTCACTTTCCAACTGGGCTCATTCCCTTCCGTTCAGAACGCAACATCGACTACGGTTCCTTACAAAAATTATTGGCACAACAAGACTTTGAAGCAGCCGATCGCCTAACCTTGCAAAAATTGTGCGAACTCGCAGGTCCTGCGGCAGTCCAACGCAAGTGGATCTACTTTACAGAAGTCGAAAATCTACCCATTCCAGATTTACAAACCATTAATACGCTTTGGCTGGTGCATTCCGAGGGCAAATTTGGTTTCTCTGTACAGCGAGAAATTTGGCTGAGTGTAGGCAAAGACTGGGAGAAGCTCTGGCCCAAAATTGGTTGGAAATCAGCTAACAACTGGACTCGATATCCCCAAGAGTTTACTTGGAGCTTGAGTGCCCCTAGAGGTCATTTGCCTCTATCCAACCAGCTGCGAGGTGTCCGGGTGATGGCTTCTCTCATGGCCCATCCCGCTTGGCTGAGTCCTTCTAACTCTTAAGGCTTGAATTGGTTCTCAGCACCTCAAGTTGCTCTCTGGCAAAAATATCTGGTGAATATTAAATATTTACTGAGCCCTGATGCAAAAATGTTGTAATGCATCGGGGTTACTATACCCTAGTATTTGACAGCATCTTTTAATACTACTTTTTTGGGAAAATTTTATTTTGTTCCGGGAATTTTACGATTTCACCTGAAAACTGTAGCGTAGCCAGGAGTTGCAAGCCTCAATTGTACTTTTGCTGGGTGTCGCCCTGTTTCTAAGAATCCCCGGTTCATCTTGTATCAATATGGTTTTAGTGTGTACTTTGGCAGGTTGGTAGTTGGCATCAGCATATTCCCTGATTTATAGATGGGGTCTGAGGTCTGCGATCGCCCCTAACTACTCAATCTGACGGAACCTAGAATGGTGATTGCCCGCTCGGTTTGGGCATAGTAACGGCAGGCATCCTAGCGGTTTACGCCAAGTGCAACACAAGACTTTAGTATTTTCTAATCAAATATCCATTTCATTAATTTCTCGCTTCACCACGTTTGTCATGCACAGAGTTAGGGAATTCTCTGTATAGTTGACTACCCTTGGTAAGAGCTAGATGAGTCACATGGTCAACACGTATGGGGGTAGGGGTTAGAATGGTGAGCCCTGAAAACAGACTATTCTTTCATCACAATGGCTTGGCAAGCTCAGCTCAAGAACAGCAGCGCTTATCAGCATTAGTTGAATTGGGATTGCTAGAAGCAGATAGTGTTCCAGTCTTTGAAGAAGCAACACAGACCGCTGCCCTCTTCTTAGACATCCCTGTTTGTATCTTGGGTGTCATTGACCAGGAGCGTCAATGGATTAAGTCAGCTGTGGGCTTGTCTAGGCTAGGTCTGATGAATGAGTTGGCAGCTTCCCGTCAAATGCCACGTCGTGAGTCTTTTTGTAACCGGATAATCGCAAGCCACCAAGTTCTAGCCATTAACGACACTAGCGCCGATCCAGAATTGGCGGCCAGCCTCTTAGCACAACGTTATCGCATTCGTGCTTACCTAGGCGTTCCCTTACTTGACTCAGCGGGTAATTGCTTAGGGACTCTGGCGGTCATGGATTTAGCTCCGCGTAATTTTACGAGCCGCGAGATTCAGTTTCTAGAACTCACAGCTCGCTGGAGCATGAGTGAATTTGAGCGCAACCGACTGGCCAAGACTCAACAAACTACGCCTATCTATAGTCAGGCTCATGCACCTCAAACTCAGGATGAGTTGGATTACGACCTGGATGTAGCTTCTACCAGCGCTCTAGCTGTCTCCCTAGAACAAGCGACCCGCAATGCAGCTCAGGCAGAGCCATTAGCCCTAGCACCCTCCCCTTTTAATAACCCAGTTAAAATTCAATTGCTGGCTCAACTGACGCAAGAGTTACGGACTCCATTGACCTCGGTCATGGGGATGGCAAGTGTCCTCAATCGTGAGATTTATGGCCCCCTGACTAGCAAGCAGAAAGAATATCTCAACATTATTTATCAGAGCGGCCAATACCTCCTCTCGCTGGTGAATGAAATTCTAGAGTTAGGGACTTTAGACGATCGCGCTGCAACTCTTAACTTGGCATCTGTAGATATTGAGATGTTATGCCAGCAAGCGATCAACACTCTGGAACAAGCTGCTAGTCGTCGAGAACAACAAATTCGCCTCAGCATTGAACCAGGTTCTCGTATCTGGTTGTTGGACAAAAACAAAGTGAGACAAATTCTGTATCACTTAGTGTTTGGTATCAGCCAAGCCTCTAGTGCTGGTAGCATTATCCGTATTCACGTTTCTCGCAAACAAAATCGACTCAATATTGCGATCTGGGTTTCTCATCCTTGGCTGGGCGATAGTCTACCTAACACAGAACTCTATACATACCAATCTCCGCTGCCTACAGACATTAGCGATTCTGAACCTGCTTATTCGGCTCACCCCGCCTGGAGTAGTAGTGGTGAGGGTGGCAGTGTTGCGATTAGTACTACCAGTAGCAGTGCCTTAGCCGCCGAAGATCCAGAACCTACTGAGTCGCCTCAGCAAATGAGTTCTCGCGAAAGCTTGGGTGTACTGCTCAGTCGCCAATTGGCAGAAATGCATGGTGGTCAAATCTCGATTCAGGGCACACCAGAGTCTGGATATCGCTATGTCGTGAGTTTACCTCAGATGGCTGAACTCGAAGAAGCACTCTAATTCAGGATTCTTCCGGACCTGGCTTGCTGGAGGGTTGTTTTTAGGGATAATGGCAATGACCTTTGCGATCGCAACCGCCATTTTCCTTTGATCGATCAACCGCAGCCTATGAATTCAGCGTGGCAACAGCTCACTCTTTCCAATCTGTCACTGGCTCAGTGGCGGGGTGGGAGCTATCTCTATCGACTGGTCGGCCCCTTACAAGCTTGGCGGCAAAGTAGCTGGCTGATGCAATGGTCAGAGCCAATTGGGGCCTTGCTGCTGAGTTTCGTCTTTGGCCTCGCTCCGTTTGTCTCTAATGCTTTGATCGGTGTATTACTAACCGCCTGTGTTGGCTATTGGGCATTGCTAACTCTGTCCGACTCACCTGAGGCGAAATTCAGCACTCCGATTCATTTGTTGGTGTTGTTGTACTGGGGTGTTTCTACCGTGGCAACCGCTTTGTCTCCGGTCAAGCAAGCTGCCTTGGTGGGTTGGGGCAAGCTGACGCTTTACCTGGTGCTGTTTGCCCTGATGGCCAGAATTTTGCGATCGTCCCGTCTCCGCTCTTGGGTCGTTACCCTCTACTTACATGCGGCTCTGATCGTTAGTGTGTATGGTCTGCAGCAATGGCGATTAGGCACCAACGCCTTAGCCACTTGGGTTGATCCAGAATCACCTTTGGCTAAAACGACCCGTGTTTATAGCTACCTGGGCAATCCCAACTTGCTAGCAGCATACTTGGTACCAGCAGTGGCTTTTAGTCTTGCAGCCTGCTTTGTTTGGCGACGTTGGACAGCGAAAGCATTAGCCGTGACCATGACTCTAGTCAACACCAGTTGCTTGCTGCTGACTTTTAGTCGGGGTGGCTGGCTGGGTATGGTTGCAGCGGTATTTGTCTTGCTGATGCTGTTCACTTACTGGTGGAGTATTTACCTACCTCGCTTCTGGCGAACTTGGCTACTCCCGATTGTTTTAGGAGGAGTGGCAAGTTTTCTGGTGTTGGCCGTGCTGGTAGTGGAGCCATTGCGCGATCGCGTGGCTAGCATCTTTGCGGGTCGGGGAGACAGCAGCAATAACTTCCGGATCAATGTCTGGGCTGGAGTGATTCGGCTAATCCGGGATGATCCGGACAATCGCTTGCTGCCCAACTACATCTTGGGTGTGGGTCCTGGCAATACCGTGTTTAACAAAATCTACCCCATCTACATGGTGTCGCCACGCTACAGTGCCTTGAGTGCCTACTCGATTGTTTTAGAAATCTTGGTCGAGACGGGAATCATTGGCCTGACTTGTTTTGCTTGGCTGTTGTTAACCACCTTTACTCAAGGTTGGTTGCAATTACAACGCCTACGTAGTCTTGCGAGTCGAGATGGCTTTTGGCTGATGGCAGCGATCGCCAGCCTAGTTGGAATGTTGGTGCATGGCCTAGTGGACACCGTTTGGTATCGACCTCAAATTAATACCTTGTGGTGGCTGATGATCGCCATCATTGCCAGCTACTATGTCCCGCAACCATTTGCAGACAACACTCCCTCTACTGAGCCACCCCAAACCTAACCTGACTGTAGGGCGAGCTGTGGTTCGCCCTCATTGGCTAGACACGCTAAGACTATCCACGCTTCATCGCCCGTTCCATGTCTCGTTTGTCATCCCGACGCTTGAGATCTTCTCGCTTGTCGTGCAACTTCTTCCCTTTCACGAGCGCTAGATCAACCTTCACCCAACCCCGCTTTAGATACATTTTTAGCGGTACTAAGGTTAATCCTTGCTGTTCCACTTTACCAATGAGTTTGCGAATTTCTTCGCGATGCATCAGTAGCTTGCGGGTGCGACGGGGGTCGTGGTTAAACGCTTGGTTGGTGGTTTCATGAGGGGAGATGTGGACGTTGAGCAACATAACTTCTCCATCCCGCACCAGAGCGAATCCATCCCGCAAATTCACTTTGCCCGCTCGAATAGATTTGACTTCGGTGCCCCTCAGCTCAATCCCAGTTTCATAGGTTTCTAAAATTTCGTACTGAAACCGAGCTTGGCGGTTATCGCTAACAATTTTGTAGCCTGTACTATCCTTACCCATAATTCACGCTTCAATAAAATCAAAAGTTTATAGCTGATTACAACTTACTCAACGACGACACACCACTCATAGAGTTGATAATCTACACAACCATTTTGCACCAGTGGATCTTGAGCCACGATCGCTTCTGCCTCACCAATAGACGCAGCTTGAAAGATCAACATCCCTCCGCCTCGTTGTGCCCAGTATCCGGTTTTGGCTTGGTGTCCTTTTTCAATCAGCGATCGCACATAGGCTTTATGAGCTGGAACATATTGGTCAAAAGTTGGTTTGTCTACCAAACCTTTCTCAATTTTCACGAACCAGGGCATGCATGTCTTCCTTATAACGGTGTATCAATTTAGGTAGCCTGTCAGGTTAGATTGCGCCGTGAACCAGCAAAAACGTCGTTTCTTCATCGCATTATTGCCACCGCAGCCGATTCAGGACTATGCGAATGAGATTAAGCAGTACTTCGCCGAGCACTACGCCAGTCGAGCTGCCCAAAAATCTCCGCCGCACATCACGTTACAGGCCCCCTTCGAGTGGTCAATGGATGAAATTGACACCCTAAAGCAGAGTTTGAGGGAGTTTGCGATCGCTCAAACCCCTATCCCAATTTCATTATCCGGGTTTAGCGCCTTTGTGCCACGGGTGATTTATATCAATGTCTTAAGAACTATGGCCCTGCTTGATCTGCACCAAGCCCTCTTAACTCACCTAGAAGCAGCTTTAGGGATTGCTGATCCCAAGGCCAAACAGCGTCCGTTTGCCCCCCACATGACGGTAGCGTTTCGGGACTTATCGAAGCAAAACTTTCGCGCTGCCTGGCCAGAATTTCAACATCGACCGTTGGAGTTAGAATTCCTTGCTTCCTACTTGACCTTGCTGCTGCACGACGGCCAGCGTTGGAACAGCTACGAAGACTTTCCCTTGGCATCATCATCGCCTTCTACCCCTCAGCGAAGGGATTAGTCACTCACCCACCTGCCACCAGCGGCTTCCATACGCCAGAGCTTTAGGGTCTTTATCATAGATAAAACTCTATTCCATAAATTAGAAACATTGTATTTTCTTTATGGAATTCTAGGCGTATTATCTTGACTATAGAGAAGTTTATCTCCCTTCCAAAAAGCATTGCACAGTCCCAAACAGGGTTTTGGGGTTGTGCTTTCCATCCCTAGCTTTCACCTATCTCAGCGGCAGTAGCCAGTACCACCAATGGTTGGACATTAGTTCTAGCCATTTGGTGAATATAACTCTGCCTCAATTTGACTGCATCTAGAGACTCTTGGTCTCTAGGAGATTGATATTGGCGTTCTTGCTAGAACGGCTGCGCTATTCACCTGATGAGTTTCTAAGGATAGGATATGAGCCCCTTTAACCGTCCTGTTTCGCGCCGTAAGTTTCTGATCACTGCTGGAGCCTCTGCGGTGGGTTCTGTCTTTCTTCACGGCTGCTTAGGCAATCCGCCCGATTCACTGACTCGGTCTCAAGCGGTGCAACCCGTTTCAGCAGCTAACTTGAGCCCAGAGCAGGTTCCAGAAACCACCACAATTAAGCTGGGCTACATCCCCATTATCGAGGCAGCTCCGTTGATCATTGCCAAAGAGAAAGGCTTTTTTGCGAGATATGGCATGACCGACGTGACCCTCGATAAGCAATCTTCTTGGGGCACCATGCGAGACAACACAGAGACGGGGATTGAAGGTGGCGGTGTACATGGAGGGCAATATCAGATGCCCATGCCTCACCTGATTTCCGAGGGGATCATCACGAAGGGGAACAAAAAAATCCCCATGTACAACCTATTGCAACTGGTTACACATGGCAATGGGATTGCGATCGCGAATAAATATCGAGAGGCAGGGTTTGCCTTAAACGCCAGTCAGGCAAAAGGCTTAATTAGTAGAGAGAAGTCTGTAGGCTCCCAGTTTGTTGCTGCCCATACCTTCCCCCATGTGAACCAAGACTTCTGGATTCGCTACTGGTTCGCCGCAGGCGGGATTGATCCAGACAATGACATCAGCCTGCTGCCTGTGCCCTCAGCCCAAACGGTCGCCAACATGAAGACTGGCACGATGGGAGCCTTTAGCACCGGAGATCCTTGGCCCTACCGGATTGTAGCTGACAAAATCGGTTTCATGGCAGCTCTGACCGCTGAGATCTGGAAAGAGCACCCAGAGGAATATCTAGCAATTCGGGCGGATTGGGTCGATAAAAATCCCAAGGCCACCAAAGCGATTCTCAAAGCCGTGATGGAAGCGCAACAGTGGTGTGATGACTTCAACAATCGCCAAGAACTGTCTGAAATCCTAGCGGGTCGGCAATATTTCAATGTGCCTGTCAATGTCCTGCTCGATCCGTTCATGGGCAAAATCGACATGGGCACAGGTCGCGTCATCAACGATCGCTCAATGGCTCCGCTGTACTGGAAAGGTGAAAAAGGTAGTGTCTCTTATCCCTTCAAGAGTCATGAACTGTGGTTCCTCACGGAGAGTGTGCGCTGGAATTTCCTACCTCCCGACACCTTAGCCAGAGCCAAAACAATTATTGATGCTGTGAACCGCGAAGACTTGTGGCGAGAGGCGGCCAAGGAATTAGGAGTTCCGGCGGCGGATATCCCTCAAAGTACTTCCCGTGGCGTAGAAACCTTCTTTGATGGCATCAAGTTTGACCCCGAAAATCCTCAGGCTTATCTCGACAGTCTCCAAATCAAACGTATCTAAGTCGTCATCCTAGTTCCGCTACCAACCCTTTAAGCAACATTCAGGAGAATTTTTCAGATGACTATTAGCCTCAGAAGTCGCCGTAGTTTTGATCTGCTCGGTTCTGTGGGTAGCTTCTTCAAGACCGTCAAGTCTCCGGCGATCGCGATCGCTGTCTTTTTGACCATTTGGCAGCTGTTTAGCTGGCTACCAGGCGCTACACTTCCGGGCCCAATTCAAGTGGTGCAGGATACCTGGATCTTAATTTTGTATCCTTTCTACGATCGCGGTGGCACCGATGTGGGTTTGTTTTGGCAGTTGTTGGCGAGCTTGAAGCGGGTGGCTCTGGGCTTTACAGCGTCAGCGATCGTGGGTATTGCCCTCGGTATCCTGATTGGAGTCAATACCGCGATCTATAAATCCCTTGACCCTCTCTTCCAGTTGTTACGCACCATTCCTCCTCTGGCTTGGTTGCCCCTCTCCCTGGCAGCGTTGCAGAAAAATGAACCTGCGGCTATCTTTGTCATCTTTATTACTTCGATTTGGCCGATTCTAATTAATACATCGGTGGGAGTGCGGCAAATTCCTCAAGACTACAACAACGTGGCGAGAGTTCTACAGCTCTCAAAACAGGAATATTTCACCAGCATCCTGATTCCCTCTGCCCTGCCCTACATTTTTACAGGTCTGAGAATTGGTATTGGTTTGTCCTGGTTAGCAATTATCGCAGCAGAGATGCTGGTCGGCGGTGTCGGGATTGGCTTCTTTATCTGGGATTCTTGGAACGCCAATAAGATCAGCGAGATCATCTTGGCCTTGGTTTACATCGGTGTGGTGGGTCTGTTGTTAGACAAAGCGATGGCATATATCGAGTCATTGATTGTGCCTGTGGATCAGAAATAGCGGCGATCGCTCCATCACTTGCACTCCCCAGCAGTACTCCAGTTGCAAACATACGCCTTTGCCAGTTCACAGGATACAGGCAGGCGTTGTCAACCTTACCCACTAGATAAGCCATGTCTACCTTTGTTGCCGTTGATCAAATTGACAAAGTTTTTCAACTATCGGATGGCCGCGAATATATTGCCCTCAAAGGCATTGACCTACAAATTCAAAAAGGAGAATTCGTCTCCCTGATTGGTCACTCTGGTTGTGGCAAATCGACGCTCCTAAATATGGTGGCAGGGCTGGATCTCCCAACAGAAGGTATTGTCACCCTAGAAGGAAAAAAGATCGCTCAACCGGGTCCCGATCGCATGGTGGTGTTCCAAAACTATTCGCTCCTACCCTGGCGAACCGTGCGCGAAAACATTGCCTTGGCCGTGAATGCGGTGTTGAAGGATTTGTCGGTGAGCGATCGCCGTTCCATTGTGGAACAACACATTGACATGGTGGGATTGCGCCCCCACGCTGACAAGCCACCTGCCATGTTATCCGGCGGTCAAAAACAAAGAGTCGCGATCGCCCGTGCCCTAGCCATTCGGCCCAAACTGCTGCTGCTCGACGAACCCTTCGGAGCCTTAGATGCCCTAACTCGCGGCAACTTGCAAGAACAGCTGATGAAAATCTGTGAGGAGAACCAAGTCACCGCGATTATGGTGACCCACGATGTGGATGAAGCCGTGCTGCTCTCCGATCGGATTGTTATGCTCACCAACGGGCCAGAATCTAAAATTGGGCAGATTTTAGAAGTCGATATCCCTCGGCCTCGCAAACGCTTGGAAGTGGTGGAACATCCCAGCTACTACAGCCTCCGCAGTGAGATTATCTACTTCCTCAACCAACAAAAGCGAATCAAGAAACTACGGGCTAGAAAAACCACCGCGATCGCGCGGCATGGCTTGGAAAAAGTCAATCTAGAAATTGGGTTTGTGCCACTGACCGCTTGTGCGCCTCTAGCGATCGCTAAGGAAAAAGGCTTCTTCGCTAAGCATGGTTTGGATGAAGTCACTCTGGTACGGGAAACCAGTTGGCGCGGCATTGTGGATGGGATTGCCGGAGGATATCTGGACGCGGCGCAAATGCCTTCTGGAATGCCGATGTGGTTAACTCTGGGAGGACATGAAGAGCGATCGCTTCCCACTGTTACCTCCCTCACCATGACCCGCAATGGCAATGCCATCACCCTAGCCAAGCACTTCTATGAGGCAGGGGTGTACAGCCTCTCCGACTTCCGCAAATATCTCCAACTCACCGCTCAACAACGGCACACGATGGGGATTGTTCATCCCTCCTCCATGCACAACCTCTTGTTGCGGTACTGGTTAGCGGCGGGAGGCATTGACCCCGATCAGGATGTCTCCCTCACCACGATTCCCCCGGCGCAAATGGTGGCCGACCTCCAAGCAGGAACGATTGATGGCTACTGTGTGGGTGAACCTTGGAATATGCGTGCTACCCAAGAGGGAGCAGGTTTCGTCATTGCTACGGATCTAGAAATTTGGCTCGGGCATCCCGGTAAAGTGCTGGGAGTACGGGAAGACTGGGCCGCCGCTTATCCCAATACCCATATTGCCTTGGTCAAAGCTTTGCTAGAAGCAGGCCAATATTGTGCTGACCCCGCCAATGCCACCGAAGTGCGCGAAATCCTAGCTCGCCGCGAGTATCTCAGCACGGATATGGCCTACATCCAGATTGAGGAGCATGACCCCACCATCTGTGACCTCGATCACCCGATGCAAGAATATGCCCACCATCAGTTCTATGGCGAAGGGGTGATTAACCGCCCCAGCCGCACCGAACAGTTGTGGATTATGACGCAGTTGGCTCGCTGGGGAGATACGCCGTTCCCGCGTAACTGGGTGGAGATTTTGGAGCGGGTTTGTCGAGTCGGAGTCTTCAGCACGGCTGCTCGCGAATTAGGACTAGAAGTGAACTACAACCGTACTCCGATACAACTGTTTGATCAGGTGCCCTTTAATGCTGATGACCCGATCGGCTATCTCAATCAGCTAAAGATTAAACGGGCCTTTAGTGTGGCAGATGTAGCGGTTCAGACCTCCACTCGCACTGCTGCCTAATTCGCCCTTCTCCCTTCAAGTTTGGCAGGGTGATTTCACACAATCCGAACCAGGCCCCCCTAGCCTCCCAATTCATAGCCCTAACGGGCATACCAGAAAGGGGGGAACCTACTCAAAGTCCCCCAGTATTGGGGATTTAGGGGGCAGTGCAAGGAGTGAAGCTAATCTCAACTTTGTCTCCTTGTATGAAATCAGCTTGCCTAGCCCAATAGTGGGGAAATACAAAGCCTCCTCCATCTAATTCTAAAGAAGTTGAGATTTACCGATGCAAAATCGTACCTTTGCTTACACCAACTCCCAGGCCAGCAGCACCAAATCACGTAGCTCGATCGCAACCTCCTCGGAACCGTTTCTCAGCATCAAAGATGTTTCCAAGGTCTACCCCACTGCCAATGGGCCTTATCCTGTTCTGCAAGGTGTGAATTTGACGGTGCAGCAGGGAGAGTTTATCTGCGTCATTGGTCACTCTGGCTGTGGCAAATCTACCTTGCTGAACATGGTGTCTGGGTTCGCCACCCCTACCCGTGGAGAAGTGCGACTGCGATCGCAACCCATCACCCAACCAGGACCCGATCGCATGGTCGTGTTCCAGAATTATGCGCTGTTGCCCTGGAAAACCGCCCTGGAAAACGTTTACATCGCCATTGATGCGGTACACAAGCAAAAGTCGCAAGCCGAGAAACTGGCGATCGCCCGTGACCACCTAGCTTTGGTAGGGCTGACGGAGGCGGCTGACAAAAAGCCCACGCAACTATCCGGCGGGATGAAACAACGGGTGGCGATCGCGCGGGCTCTGGCGGTTCGGCCAGAAGTATTGATTTTGGATGAACCCTTCGGCGCGTTGGATGCCATCACCAAGGAAGAACTGCAAGAAGAACTGCTCAAAATCTGGAACGACCATCGCTGTACGGTCTTGATGATCACTCATGACATCGATGAAGCGCTATTCTTAGCGGATCGACTGGTGATGATGACCAATGGCCCTGCCGCCAATATTGGCGAGATCATGACCATTCCCTTCCCCCGCCCCCGCGATCGCGCCCGGATCATGGAAGATCCACACTACTACAAGTTACGCAACCAAGCCCTGGACTTTCTCTACCATCGTTTTGCTCATGATGATGTGGGCTAGACCTGCTTCAACTATTTTCTCATTAACCATTTGTGTATCCAGTGCGCTGCTAACTCCTTGATTTTTGAGGTATCTCGTCATGGTTTCGGCAACTTTTAGCTTCCTCTTCATGCTCAACTGGGCCACGCAGGACTCGACTCCCACGCTCAACTTTGCCAGTTTTCTTTTTGTTCTTACTAGTGCGATCGCCTTAGCAACTTTGCAAATCGCCCATAAACACTAGAAACCTAACCCCCCAGCCCCCTTCCCTGGCAGGGAAGGGGGAGATATAAGAGAGGATGAAAGAGCTGATGTGGAAGGAAATTAGAAGTCAAGTTTTTGACTGGAGTAAGGATGAAGCTTTTCTCGTCTTTTTGGGAAAAGTTGAGAACTGGGCTTCCAAAGCGCTTTCGATCGCGATGGTGATTGTGATTTTAGTTGCGATCGCTGACTTAGGTATTTTTCTATTTAAAGATTTACTACTACCACCCTACGATTCACTGGGCAAAAACTTAATTGATATTTTTGGCCTATTTTTAAATATTTTGATTGCCCTGGAAATTCTGGAAAACATTACAGCCTATTTAAAAAAGCATGTAATTCAAGTCGAACTGGTGATTGTCACTTCGATGATTGCAGTTGCTCGTAAGATTATTATTTTAGATTTTAGTAAAACGTCAGGGTTGGATTTGATTGGTTTGGCGATCGCCATCTTTGCCTTAGCCGTGAGCTACGGGGTGATTCATAATACTAATTCCAAGTCATCTCATCACTAGCAGTGGCTCCCATGACAGAGTTTCCTGGTTTTCAAGATCGGGTTGCGGTCCTAGCAACCATGCATCACAAAGAAACGGTGATTGCCCCAATTCTAGAGTTGGAATTGGGCCTTAAAATTGTGGTGCCACCCAACTTAGATACCGATCGCTTTGGTACCTTTACCAGAGAAGAACCTCGTCCTGGAAACCAACTAGAGACAGCTCGTTTAAAGGCACAACAAGCTTTATCTCTAACTGGGGAAACACTGGCGATCGCGAGTGAAGGAGCTTTTGGACCCCACCCACAAATTCCCTGGGTCTCCTGCGATCGCGAAATTGTTTTGTTGTTGGATCAACGGCAAGGAATTGAAATTGTGGGGCAAATTTTGACTACAGAAACAAATTATGCTTCGCAAACCATTACCAGCGACTCAGAAGCTCAAGCTTTTGCGAATAAAGTCGGATTCCCCACTCATGGCTTGATTGTCATGAGCGATCGTGACAATCAAAATCCAGCCGCGATCTTTAAGGGAATCAGGACCGAAGCAGCGCTTGACGAAGCTGTGAGGCAAGCTTTGGCCCAATCCACCTCAGGTCGCATCCATATCGAGACCGACATGCGAGCCATGTACAACCCCACTCGGATGCAGGCGATCGCTGCGGCTACAGAGGATTTGCTGAGAAACATTCGTCAAGTTTGTCCTCAATGTGCTTGGCCTGGGTTCGCGATCGTAGAAACTAAATCGGGCTTACCCTGTGGCCTTTGTCATTTACCCACGCGGTTAACTCGCAGCGTCAGATATGAATGCCAAAAGTGCCATTTTTCCGAAGAAGTTCTCTTTCCCAATGGTCTAACCACTGCTGATCCAGGACAATGTCTATATTGCAACCCCTAAAATCCAAATGATTTACTACCATCTTTGGGGATAAATTTTTCAGTGATCGCAATTCTGTAGTCATAAAAATGTTTTCTATAGATTTAAGTCTATGGAAAATATTAGACATATTGACTTTTCTTTATAACGAACTCACTCTATGATGCTCATAGAGCGAACTAGTTGATTGCTTCCAGGCCATCTGTCAGGTGCCCCCTGAGCTTGCAAGCAGGCAACCCGTTCTAACTGTTGTTTTTTCACAATTAGGCAATTGCTATGAGCCAGCTTCTCTTGCAGAGCATCTGGTTGATTCCTTGCTATGCCTTAGTGGGCACGGTACTGGCGATTCCTTGGTCTCCAGGCTTCCTAGACCGCATTGGCCCACGGCCCGCAGGCTATCTCAACCTCTTGATGACGAGTGTGGCGTTTGGTCACAGTCTTTTAGCCCTTGTGGCAATTGGACATCAAGCGCCTCAACAAATCTTCCTGCCTTGGCTGCACGCCGCAGGGTTGCAGGTCAATCTGGCAATCCTAGTGTCCCCAGTGACTCTCAGCGCGGTCGCGGTAGTGACGGGGTTGAATTTGCTCACCCAACTCTACGCGATCGGCTACTTGGAGATGGATTGGGGCTGGGCGCGCTTCTATGGCTTAATGGGCTTCTTTGAGGCAGGAATCTGTGGCCTAGCGCTCTGTAACTCGCTGTTTTTCAGTTATGTCTTTTTGGAACTGCTGACGCTAGCGACCTACCTTTTAGTGGGATTTTGGTTCGCGCAGCCGTTGGGCATGACTGGGGCCAGAGATGCCTTCTGGACAAAGCGCGTGGGCGACTTGATCCTGTTTATGGGTGTGCTGGCAATTTTTCCTTTATCAGGAACCTGGAATTTTACAGAGCTAGGAGCCTGGGCGGCGACCGCTCATCTCTCTCCCTTCAATGCAACATTGCTAGGATTGGCGCTGATTTCGGGTCCGCTTGGTAAATGTGCCCAATTTCCCTTCCAGTTGTGGCTAGATGAAGCGATGGAAGGACCGCTACCCGCTTCGATTTTGCGGAACTCGGTCGTCGTGGGGGCAGGGGCTTATGTGCTGATTAAGTTGCAACCTGTTCTAGCCCTCTCTCCAGTTGCTTTGACCACTCTAGTGGTGTTTGGCACAGCAACGACTCTAGGCGCTTCCCTGATCGCGATCGCCCAAATTGACATCAAGCGAGCCTTGTCTTATTCCGTCAGCGCTTACATGGGCTTGGTGTTTATTGCGGTCGGCACCCAACATCCAGAAGCAGCTCGGTTACTGTTGCTCACCCAATCCTGTGCCTTTGCCCTGTTGTTTATGGCGGCAGGAGCGGTCATTTTAACCACCATCACCCAAGACTTGACTCAGTTAGGTGGTTTGTGGTCACGGCGACCTGTCACTGGTTTAGCGATGTTGGTTGGGGGTGCTGGGTTAATTGCTTTCCCTCCCTTCGGCGGTTTCTGGGGATTATTCCAGCTCGCTGATTCCCTCTGGAGCAGCAGACCTTGGCTAGTGGGTGTGGTGTTAATCGTGAATGGGTTAACCGCTTTCAGTCTGATGCGAGTCTTTGGCTTAACGTTTGGTGGCAAGCCGACGCAGATGACCGAGCGATCGCCAGAAGTATTTTGGCCCCTGGCTTTACCCATGATCGTGTTGACTGTATTTACCTTGCTCGTCCCTCTAGTGTTGCAGCGGTTTGACTTGTTGCCGAACTGGGCAGGTCTGAACAAGCAATTAGCACCATTACTGGTCTGGTCAACCTTACTGGGTGGCAGTTTAGGGGGTGCGGTTTATCTGGGCAATGCGTTACCCAAACCAGTCAAGCTATTCTGGCAACCCCTGCAAGACTTCTTGGCCTACGACTTTTATATTCAGCGGCTCTATCAACTGACGATTGTCAACTTGGTGAACTCCAGTGCTCGATTGACTGCTTGGTTCGATCGCCATGTGGTAGACGGTGCAGTCAATGCAGTCGGCTTAGTGACTTTGTTTAGCGGTCAAGCGTTGCGGTATACCGCGTCTGGTCAGTCGCAGTTGTATGTCCTGTTGGTCGTCTTTAGTTTGATTGCGATCGGATTTTTGGTCAGTTGGTCTTTCTAGGCCACCTTTTAAACTGCACAGATTTTTGGCTTCGTTGACAACATTTGTAAATGTAAGAGGAGAAACGTCATGGCTCAGCAATCACAGTTTTCCCGCCGCAATGTGTTGAAGTTTGGTGCAGGCGCTTTAGGCAGTGGCGCGATCGCCGTTGGTTTGGGTGCTAAATCCCAAGCGGCTCCTGCTAAAGAAACCAAAGCAAAAGATACCCAACCCAAAATTGATAAGAGTGACCTCACCCCTGACCAAGCGCTGAAACTTCTCATGGATGGCAACAAGCGCTTTGTCAGCCGCAAGCTACAACACCCTCACCAAGACTGGGCCAGAGTCCAGGAAGTGGCCAAAGGTCAAAAGCCCTTTGCATCTATTCTCAGTTGTGCCGACTCACGAGTCCCATCTGAAATCGTTTTCGACCAAGGATTTGGAGATTTGTTCGTCTGCCGTGTTGCAGGAAATGTCGTCACCCCTGAGGAAATGGGGAGCTTGGAATTTGGCGCGGCAGTCTTGGGCACTAAAGTCATGATGGTGATCGGTCATGAACGTTGTGGGGCCGTCGATGCCACGATCAAAGGAGCACAGGTACCCGGACAAATTGGTAGCCTGATCGACGCAATCAAACCTGCTTTAGCTCGCACCAAAAACTTGAAAGGCGATCCACTAGCAAACGCAGTCAAAGCTAATGTGCAAATGCAGGTGGAAAATCTCAAAGCATCTCCAGTCCTAGCTGAACGAATTGCAGCAGGCCAACTGAAAGTGGTGGGCGCTTACTACGACTTAGATGCTGGAACGATTACGCTAGTTTAATTGATTCTTTTTGCTGGAGCGAATTGCGTCATGCTCAGTACAATCATTTGGCTGCCTGTGTTGGGCGCTGCTTTAATCGGATTTTGGCCACAAACTTGGACCCCCCAGCGATCGCGTGTTGTGGCTTTGGCGATCGCGGCTCTCACTTTCCTCGCGACCGTGTTCTTGGCGATTAACTTCGACTTCCAAGCATCGGGGATGCAATTTCAAGAGCATATTAGTTGGATTGCTCCCCTCGGCCTCGATTATCGCCTAGGAGTCGATGGCTTGTCGTTGCCGTTGGTGGTCATGAACGGGTTGCTGATTTGGATCGCGATCCAAAGTACCCCAGAGCAAATCTCTCGGCCTCGGCTGTTTTATGCGCTGATCTTTTTGCTCAGTGCGGCAGTGGCGGGAGCATTTCTGGCTCAGAACTTGCTGTTGTTCTTCTTGTTCTACGAGTTAGAACTGATTCCCCTCTATTTATTGATCGTGATTTGGGGGGGCGATCGCCGGGGCTATGCTGCGACTAAGTTTCTGATCTACCAAGCCCTCTCTGGCATTGTCTTGTTGTCTGGATTCTTGGCCTGGGCTTGGGCGAGTGGTTCCAACACCTTCACCGTGGAAGTAGAAGCGCTGGCTTCTGCTCTGCCGATGACCATGCAACTCATCTTGCTTGGCATCCTGATTCTGGGCTTTGGCATCAAAATGCCGCTGGTTCCCTTCCATACTTGGCTGCCAGACGCTTATGTGGAAGCTTCCACGCCTGTTTCAATTCTCTTGGGCGGAATTGTTTCCAAGCTCGGTACCTACGGCCTGATCCGATTCGGTCTGACCTTGTTTCCCGATGCCTGGAATGTTGTGGCTCCTTGGTTAGCCATTCTGGCAGTGATCACCGCACTTTATGGGGCGCTGGTGGCGATCGCCCAAACCGACATGAAGAAGATGATCGCCTACAGCTCTGTGTCCCACCTCAGCTATGTGTTGCTCGCGAG
>DATNPE010000362.1:0-2736 GCA_036703355.1 Allocoleopsis sp.
AGATCGTAATCATGACCACCGAGCAAGCTGAATTCTAAGGCAGGTGAGATTAAAATTGCGCCAGAAAGACCAATACCAAACTCTTGTTGTAGTTTCCGAGCCAACTTAGCAACCCGGAAGCCACCATAACTTTCCCCTGCAATACAGATGGGCGACAACCAGCGTTTGCGCCGGGAGAGAAATCTTTGAATGAACTCTCCTAATGCTTTTAAGTCTCGCTCAACTTCCCAAAACTCCACTTCCTTGGGTTTATCAGCTTCTTTACTACTGGCTGGCTCACTCGATTTATCCTGCTTTTCTTTATCGACAGGTAAACTGCGACTAAAACCAGTACCAATCGGATCAATAAACACCAAATCTGTAAAGCTGAGCCAAGTTTCCAGATTATCAACCAAGCGCACCGGAGGTTTGGGTAAGCCGCCATTGACATCAAAGCAAATTCGCTCGGGTCCCAGCGCTCCCATATGTAGATAGGCAGATGCCGCTCCTGGTCCTCCGTTAAATACAAACGTTAGAGGGCGAGGGATGGCTTCATCTGTTTCAGCCAGGTAAGCGACGTGAAACATCTCTGCCACAGGCTTTTCTTGGTCAAACAGGGTTTGCCACTCGGCTGAGGCTGTATAGCGAATCTGGCGATCGCTCAGCGTCAAGGTATGCTCGGTAAGACTGGGTTTGCGTGCGACGGGGGGAGTAGGCGTGTCAGACATAGATTCAGATGGGGCAACAGATCAGCTAGAGGCCGTCTTTAGACTAGCTCAGCAACAGGCTACCTGGCAGCACAGCGATAAAGTTGATACGGGATACCAATGCGATAATACTGCTCCTCATCGCGATCGCAAGTCACCGCTTCTATGCCTCCATTCCCTTGGCTGGGTAGACTCAACTGCTCAGGAAATTCTCTGCGCCTTAAGCCACTACCCACAATCCACAAATTCGGTGGCGTAGAAACTGGTGGTTGCACATTGGCTAAATTTTGCCAGAGTTGACTGTAGGTGGGTTGGCGACTCAAGAAACCGAAGGAGATATTTTGATTTGCTTCCGGAGACGTGAGCGATCGCCGATGCACTGCCAAATCAAAACTCAATCCTAGAGCCACTTCTAAAAGTGTGTCATACCCCGTCACTACCACCAAAGGCTTCGTCGGCTCCAGCAGAAAATCTCCAGCCACTCGTTGCGGTTGGTAAGGTTTTTGAAAGATCAAACCCCATCCTAAAAAGATACAACTCAGACAGCCAACCAGTAAGACACTGATTTGAACTCGGTAAGCCGACCAGTAGTGTTGCCAGGAGATTTTCGCAGGCCAGGAATAATTTTGGGACAATCGAGCTAAACTCGCTCCCAGCAAAGCGCAGAAAGCTGGATAGTAGACAAAATTGTAGCGGGGTACCACCGTAATGTCTTTGCCCAAAACATAGACAATCCCTAAAAATTCCAGCAGTACACAAAGGATGAAGCTACTCAGGGTAATAGTGGGTAGATGAGTTTCGGGTTCTCTCCACATCTGCTTGAAGCCTCGAACGACATAGCGACTAAGCCAGACGGCAAACACTAGCATCAACAGAGCCGCTGGAATGGCGATCCAGAGCGGCTGATTCTCCACTGGTAAGGAGATAACCATGATCAGCCAAGCAGCAGGCAACTGATAAAGTGGCGCTAACTTGTCGAGCCAACTCGGTTGAAAAGGAGATAGCCAATCGGTTTCGGGTCGCCCTGTATGACTGAGCAATGTCGGCACCCAAGGAAGATAGCTCAAAGCCACACCAGAAATGGCTAGGGCGATCGCTCCCCAATGATAACGAGAGATTCTGGAGCGCCGCCAAGCTGCCATTCCTACTAAAGTGACAACTTGCCCCACAAATGCCAACAAGAAAAAATAGTGGATATAGAAGCCAAGGCCATTCACCAACATCCATCCGAGCCAAGGCAACGGTCTAAGCCGCTGCGATCGCCACAGGTCTTGTTGTATCTGCACTAACCCTAGCAACGCCAGCGTAATCAGCAGCATGGGCAAGGTGTAGTGACGCGCCTCCTGGGAGAGATAAACCGCAAACGGAGATACCGCCATCAAAGCTGCTGCCATCAACCCTGCTCTGGGAGAAAAGGCAACCCGATTGAGACCGTAGATCGCTGCAATCACTGCAACCCCAAATAAAGCAGGGAGCGATCGCAGCTTCCACACCCAAGACTGCGCCAGCGAATCAATCCACTGCAACCAACCATGCAATAAGCAAAAGAACAGTGGCGGATGTACAGACTCGGTGCTAACCGTTTGGGCAATCTGCGGACAACTAACGCCCGAGTTGAGCGTAAACACTTGATCCAGAACCGTATGGGGAAATAGCACATTCAGCGGCACATCATAGTAGCTGCGGCCAAAGCTAAAAATGGCTGTAATCACTTCATCCAGCCACAGGGGTTTGGCATCCAAATTCCAGAAGCGCAGCACAGCCCCCAGAGCGATCGCCCCAATCAAAGCCCAATCGTGTAAACGTTTCATGCGCCCAAGATCTCATCATCCACTGAAAAGTCTACTGCTGCTTGGTCTCGACCGGAGGCGAGATAATCATTCTGAAACGAGTCTTGTAGACCAGAGATGAGATCAAACTTAGGCTGCCAGTTGAGTTCAGCGATCGCCTTCTGCACAGAGGCAAAGAAGTGTTGAGTTCGCAGGGGGAAGGCTTTGCGCTTTCCAAAATCAAACTGCTTTGGGTCGTAATGCACAATCTCTACTGTATC
>DATNPE010000363.1:0-6708 GCA_036703355.1 Allocoleopsis sp.
AAACCGTTAGTGTTGCGATCGCTGAGCGAAATTACGCTTGCTGACACCAGAGCCTGCCAAACCAAAATGCAGGCTTTGTGTGGTGGCTGAGGGCACAGTTTTACAGCTTGGACTGGAGCTGAGAGTAGTTCCAGCCTGACAAAAGCTGGGAGGGTGGTTGCAGCGGTAATGACAAAATAAAGCGTGAGCCTCCCTCGCCAGCCGAGTCTAGGGTGATCGAGCCTCCATGCAGTTCGGCTAACTTTCGGGTAATCACCAAACCAAGCCCAGTTCCTTGATGTTGCCGAGATAAAGAGCTGTCGATTTGAGAAAAGGGTTGAAAGAGGACGGCTTGGTCTGCTTCAGCAATGCCAATTCCCGTATCCCAGACTAAGAAATTGACGGTATCTGCAACCTTGTCCGATCGCCGCTGGCAAGAGCGATAAACTTTGAGGCCCACCGCTCCTGTGGGAGTAAACTTCACAGCATTGGTCATCAAGTTGAGCAGCATTTGTTTCAGTCGTCGAGGATCAGCCACGATGTACTCTAGTTCTGGCTCGATCTCTACTTCTAAACGCAGATTTTGGATTTCCGCTCGCTCTTGAATAAAACTGATGGCACTCTCACAAATGTCGTGGATGAAAATGTGCTGAAATTCCAGTTCTAGGCGATCGGCCTCTAAGCGTGATAAATCCAAAATGTCATTGATTAAATCCAGCAAATGCTGACCGCTGGTGTGGATGCGCTCAATATAATCCTTTTGCTTGGTATTGAGTGGGCCAAAAAATTCTTGTAGCAAAACATTGGAAAACCCCAAGATTGCCGTTAAGGGAGTTCGTAGTTCGTGACTTGTGGTGGCAATAAATTCTTCTTTAAGGCGCGTAGTTTCGGTAAGTTGATGATTTTGCGTTTCTAAAAGCTGCCACTGTCTCCTGAACTCGGTGATGTCTCGACACACCCCCACAACTCGTTGGACTGCGCCTGTAGGATCAGCAATGGGGGTGTAGATGGTTTCAAACAGTCGAGGTCCGGAGGGCAAAGAAAGCTCGTGATCGATAAAGACAGGCTCGCCAGTTTTGAAGGCTTGCCCAATTAAGCGATCGAGGTCTTGAGCCGCAGGACCGAGCACTTCACGATTGGTTTTACCTAGAATTTCATCCAGAGGTTGCCCTAAGAGGGTTGCACCTGCGGGATTAATGGCTCTGTAGCGCTGCTCTTGGTCATATTCGACGAAGACATCAATGGACTTTTCCAAAAACAAACGAAAATGCTCAGCGCTAGCTCGCTGTTGATATTCTTGCCGATAGAGATGAGCTTGGCGTAAGGCGATCGCGCATTGATTGGCAACTTGTTCAATCAGTTTGATCTCGTCGGGGTCAAAGTGACGCAATTGCGTGTGGTAAACGCACAAAGCCCCAATCAAGCCTTGGTCGTCTAAAATGGGGCTGACCAGTTGAGCAATGACCGTTGCGTTGGACTCGGCTGGAGAAGCAATTGCCTGAGACGATGCAGCGCGATCGCAGCTCAAGGAGACAGGTAAAGGTAAATCTTGGTGTGCCGCCAAAGCCACCTCATGCACAGCAACTTCACCCGCTAATAATTTTTGCCGACAAGCTGCGGGCCAGTTTTGGATGAGAAAATGTTGACCCACCAAAGATGGTTTTGAGGGCGACTGGCTATGCTGACATCGCACTTCTAAAGCTTGCTGATGCGGATGAAAGAGGCTGGCATAACAACCGTCTACGCCTAACGTTTCCACTAAACCCTCAACGGCGGCTTGAAACACTTGATCTTCATCTAAACCTTTGCGGAGGGTTTCGGTTAAGCTGCGAATCAAATGCTCGAATTGGAGCGATCGCTCCAAAGAACGAGTGCGCTGATTGACTCGATCTTCTAATTCTTGGGCATAGTTTTGCAGTTGTTGCAGCAAACTCGCCTGTTCTAGCGCGATCGCCACTTGGTCTGCCACCGCTTGGATTAACTGTTGTTCATCAACCGTCCAGTTTCTCGGACCCCGACACTGGTGAACCACCAATAAACCCCATAAAGACCGTTGCTGCGGATCTAAGGTCTCTTGGAGATGCTGAATTGAGACGGCAACCATACTGCGCGCACGCACCTGCTTCAGCATGGCATGATGACAGTCTGCCAAGGGTTCTTGATCCACATTAGCCACAGACCAGAGCTTGCCGAGCCGATAAGCCTCCAGATAAGGCGGAGGAATGCACTCAGCCGGAAAACTTTCTCCCAACATGGGAGGGTAGGGTGGGTTAACTGTCTCAGCAATGCAGATGCCACTTTGGTCGGGCAGGAGTTGATAGGCTAAGACTCGGTCAGTATCTAATGCCTCTCGGAGCCTAGCCACAGCCAGGTTTAAGATGGCTGGAAAGTCAAAGGTGGTTCGAATTTGGGCAGAAATTTCACTTAATAGGGCTTCGCGTTCTCGCCGCTGTTGAATCTCAGCCATCACTTGCTGGCGATCGCTGAGATCGGTAACGAAAACCAAAATATAACTATCTTCTGCTTCGGGTTCACCAACTAACGCTAATTTCACTTCCGTCCAAATGATGGACCCCTTTTGCGAGAGAAAGCGTTTGTTCAGGGTAACCTCGGTTTGCAGCCCCTGGATCACCTGCCGAAGCAACTTCAGTTCCCAGGCTAGGTCGTGAGGATGGCTAATTGCTCGGTAATCTAACCGTCGTAGCTCAGACTCTCGGTACCCAATTAAGCGGCAGAAAGTAGGATTGGCTCTTAAAATTCCACCATCTAGACTTTCGTAGAGAATTCCAATGGGTGCATGTTGCAGTAACTGATTTAAGCTATCCATCGGCAGCAAACTAGGTGGTAAAACTGGAAGACATATTAAGAAAAATGGGCTAATCGATAGATTAAGGGTAGATAATTTGCGATCGCTTGATCATCAAAAATAAAGCCAACTTGCAATACTTCAAATAAATTGAGAATTAAGTTCGCAACCAATCTCATACTCAGAAAGGATTGACAACTTAGGCAAAATCCTAAAAGTTAAACTTAGGATTCACAGATCACAGATTAATTTGAACGGTTACTAACTATAGCAATCCTAAATGGATTTTAAAAAGGGGTTTGGGGGCACAGCCCCCACGCAAGGGTTTCACCCCTGCACCCCATTAAAGAATCAAAAAGGATTGCTATAGGTGCAAGCAAAATTTAGAATTCACCGCAAAATCTCTAATAGATTCCCAACAGCTCTGCCATCAAAGAGAGCAAAGGCTGTGAAACCCGCCTCTCTTCAGTATAGAAATAAAATTACTTACTACAAGGGCTTCAATTACTCCTTGATTAAAAATATATAAATTGAATCAGAGTAAATATTTCTGAACTGTTTGTCACATCAATTCCTAAGTAATGAATTTAGTTTTTTACATTCAACTTGTTTCTACAAAAACAGCAATTTAGCTGTATTCAATCATAACTAAACAGCAAAATCAGTAAAAATTCAGTTGATTTTATGGAGTTCTGCAAAGAAGTAAAACTGATTTGTTTGACTGCAACAACCTACGGTAGTGGTACAGGCACAAAATCATATCCAGTTCCCGATCGCTGGCCTGGTACGATTCTAACGAGTTGAACAGAAGCATTGCGATCGCCAGAGGGTAGAAAGCGAATCGTTCCGGAAGCGCCAGAAGCGGCAAAACTTGAGCTTGATAACGTTTGTTGAATGCCAGCACGAGTTGGGTTACGCTGCAATCCGGCGGCTAAGGCTTGGGTGGCATCATAAGCGAGGGCAGTACGCCAGTTGACATCCCCACCCCACAATTGCCGCGACTGGCTAGGAAATTTGGAACTTGGATTGCCATCAATATGCCAAGGAACCGATAAGACCATGCCCACCGCAGCATCACCCCCGACTTCTAGGGTTTTGGGTGTGTAAACGTCATCTCCTCCTAAAAGGGGCAAGCGTTGGCGGTTGACCTGTACGACCTGCAAGGCTCGGTCTAAACCTGCAGTGTTCGCGGCCAACATCAGCACCTCAGCATTCTGATTCACCGCTTGCTCGATGCTTTTGGCGGCACTAAAGCTGGCATCAGCCAAATCAAATTCAGCTACGACCTGCCCACCTCTCGTCAGGACAGAAGTGGTGAATTCTGACTTGAGCGATTTGCTGTAATTGCTTTGAGAGTTGAAAAAAACCGCCGCATTTTTTTTCTGCAACTGGGTCAGCATATAGTCTGCTAAAGCCCTAGCAGCAACGTAATCACTAGGAACCGTGCGAAAAACGTATTGCCTAGCACCGACCGATTGGGTGTCGGAGGCTGATAACGCGACGGAAGTACTGACCGGAGAAATAGCCACCAACTCCCCAGCAGTGTACACAGGTTTGGTCGCCAAAGTAACATCGCTAGCGTAGTGACCAACTACCCCCAAAATCTGCTCGTTCTCGACTAAAGTTGCTGCAAGTCGCTTGGCGGTTTCGGGATCGTTACCATCATTAGCGATCGCCACTCTCAGCAACGCGCCATTAATTCCCCCAGCCTGATTGATCTCAGTCTGAGCTTGAGCAACCCCCCGAAAAATTTCTAAAGCCCCGTTTAAGTCAGTCTTGAGAGGGGCAACCACCGCGATTGCATAGCTTTTTTGCTGACCAATTCGCGCGTTATTGAGAAAAATTAAAGTTTCTGGGTCATTGCGCTGCTCTCTTAACGCTGTCGTCAAGTCCGCTACCGCTTGCTGATAGTTTTTCTGGGCGAGAGCTTCAATTCCTTGACGCTTACTGGTACTCAGCGTACCTTCCGTAATTGCTTGCTCACCAAAACTGATTTGCGTAGATGTTGCTTCCGGTTTGTCATTACTGCCGCCATCCCCTTGAAACAACCCGCCGATTGAAGTATTAGGTGTGCGATGTGTGACCCACCAAGCTCCAGCCCCCAAAAGACCTAGGGTAATGAGCAACGACACAGCAAGAACGGCGGTTTCATTTTTAGGTGACATAGTGGCTCAACGAATTCTGACAAAACCTGCTTTAGCAATTAAATTCTGACCTTTGTCTGTGAGCAAGAAATCTTGACGCGACAAAGGCAACGGTTGAATGGTGCATTGAGGAACGACTTCCGGAGCGGAAGCAAAGTAAATCCCCCCCGGAGCGACTGCTAGCTGCCGAATCGATTGGGTCGTGGTCGAAACAAATTCAACTCCAGAGCCAAAGGTTTGGCCCTCTAAAACATCTTCTACAAACAATTCCACAGTGCCATCAGAATTGGTAGGGCGAGAGTAAGTAGCCGTTTCATTTTTCTGAGCCATCAATCTTGCCTACAGAAAACGAGACAATAGGGTGTAAATCAGGCGAAACAGAGCAGCCACGGCGATCGCGAGCAACCCAGCAAAGGTTGCCACAATCAAAATATTGGGGAGGAACGTCAGCGTCCAAAACCCCCTCAGCAAATACATCAGGCCCAGCGTGATTCCGGCGATGATCAGCAGATCAATTTTTTCAATCACGCGGCGAGCTTGAGCAAACACTAAAGCACTCAAGACCACTAGGGATACTCCTGCCCCAATCCAAAGGGGTTGCAGCAAACTGGTGAGTGCGATCGCAATCAGTCCTCCTTCAAATCCTGTAAAGGCTGCGCCTCCCAGCAACTCTAGCGTAGAGAACCGAGGCCGAGCCACAGCGGGGGGAGCAGGTGGGGGGACTGGGACAGGGGGCGGAGGAGTCGTTGAGGTCGGTGAAGCGGGCGGCGCTGGCGGAACAGGAACAGGGGTTGGTGAGGAAACAGGTAGGGCAGACTTGGGTGTGAGGGCTGCTGTCACTTCCGCCACCGACTGAAAGCGCTGACTGACCGTGGGTAAAAGCATTTGATCCAAGACATCAGCCAAGCGATCGCTCACTTGCACCTGCGATCGCCAGTTCCAAGAATTGCTGTAGGAGTCAAACAGATCAGTTGGTTCTTTTCCCGTCAACAAATGAATACAAGTGACAGCCAGCGCATACAAATCAGTGGCAGGATAAACTTGGCCACCCGCCGTTTGCTCTGGAGGTGCGTATCCAGTGGAATAAATGCCAGTTGAAGCTTTCGAGCTACCTCCAGCGGCTTTCTTGACTGCGCCAAAGTCTAGCAAGTAGATGCGACCATTGCGGTGCCGCATGATGTTGGAAGGTTTGATGTCCCGGTGAATCGAATGATTGTCATGGACAAAGCGCAAAATCTTGAGCACCTCGATCAGGATTTCCACCACTTCATCTTGGGAAAGTTGACCTTTTTGGGCCAGTTCTTCCTCCATGTTTTGGCCGTCAATAAACTCCTGAACTAAATAGAAAAACTCATCTTGTTTATTGGCAGTGCGGCTTGGCACCGTTAAAGAAAAAAATGCAAATAGATCGGGAATTTGCGGGTGATTATTGCCCAATTGCTCTAAGACTTCGGCCTCCCGTTCAAACAAAGTTTTGGCAACTTCCATCTGATCAGGACTCAGGTCACCGGAAGGCTGGAATTGTTTCACCACACATTGCCGCATCGCCGGAGTGTAGCGATCGCGTGCCAGAAATGCTGTACCAAAGCCACCTTTACCCAGCAGCTTCAGCGGTAAATAGCGACCAATCAAAATTAAAGACATGCCACAGGTGGTGCAGTACTTCTGCGGCACTGTTTTCAAGATTTGGGTGTTATCTAAATCAGGAAATGAATTTTGCGGTCTAGAGCAGCCTGGACGAGTGCAGTAAAGATCCATGAGCTTAGTCGGGTGCTGGCA
>DATNPE010000364.1:0-5464 GCA_036703355.1 Allocoleopsis sp.
GCGTGTTTCTCTGCACCAGAGCCGTCAGCAAAATTATGCTGAAGCAACGCTCTGGCCGCATTGTGAACATCACATCGGTTGCGGGTCAGATGGGTAATCCGGGACAAGCCAACTACAGTGCTGCCAAAGCGGGGGTGATTGGTTTCACTAAGACCGTAGCCAAGGAACTGGCGAGTCGGGGAGTCACAGTGAATGCGGTCGCTCCTGGCTTCATTGCCACCGACATGACCAGTAGCTTAAATAACACTGACGAAATTTTGAAGTTTATTCCTCTGGGCCGCTACGGACAGCCTGAGGAAGTGGCTGGCTTGGTGAAGTTTTTAGCTGCTGATCCCGCTGCTGCCTACATCACCGGGCAAGTCATGAATGTAGACGGCGGCATGGTCATGGCTTAAGAGCTGAGTGCGCCGTCATTCAATGGGGTGCTGTTTCAGAAAAGTGTAGGGGCAATCACCAGTGGTTGCCCTCTCTAGGCGGTTCACTGCATCATTTCCGGACAGACATCTCCTCGGCTAGCTGCATCTGCCAGCAGGGTACCCCAACCAGGTGTCCCTACAATGGTGATCTATAAGCTAAAACTGTAGAGCATACTCATGATGATTGAAGCTGCCAAGCTCCTAGTTGGGATACCGCCGAGGCAAAGCCATGAAAAATGACGACAGAAGAGCGATCGCCCATGAACTGAGAAATCATGCGCTGATTTTAGGCGGCTTCATTATCTGTATTTGGGTGTTAGAAATTGTTGACCTATTTGTTTTCAGGAATGCCCTGAACCTCTATGGCATTCGTCCTCGAAACATGATTGGCTTACGGGGCATTCTGTTTGCGCCGTTTCTACATGGCGGACTAGGGCACTTGATGGCGAACACGGTTCCATTCCTGGTGCTGGGATGGTTGGTGATGCTGCGAGAAGTCAGCGACTTTTTGATCGTGAGTGTGATTACGATTTTGACCAGCGGCCTGGGCGTATGGCTGTTTGGCTCCGCGAATTCGATTCATATTGGCGCTAGTGGTTTAATTTTTGGCTATTTTGGTTTCTTGCTGTCACGAGGCTATTTTGAGCGGAGCGCCACAGGAATTGCCTTTTCACTTTTTGTCGGGGTGCTCTATGGCAGCTTAATTTGGGGCGTGCTACCAATTCGTAATGGCATCTCTTGGGAAGGTCACTTGTTTGGATTTATCGGTGGCATCCTAGCCGCTCGCCTGTTAGCCCGTCAGAAATTATCTCTTTAGTCACCTAAAGTTGCAAAAAGGGTGAGCCTGACTCACAGACCCACCCTCGATCGCAGGATTTCTAGTAAGGATCACGCTCGCAAGCGTACTTTAACGGCGCTGCCTCCAGTGCTAAGCGTTTTCTTAGGTCAAAGGATTAGAGCGATCGACAATATCGCGGCCTTGGCGATCGATGTCTAGTTCTTCCCGGCGAATTTGCTCTTCCGCCTGAACTGTATCGCGCTCTACTTCTTTTCTGATCTTCACTTCTTCGCGCAGCACTGCTTCTTTGTGAATATCAGCTTGCTCCTCATAGATTTCGACCCGCGCGACTTCACCTTCCCGGAAATCAGCGTCTCCAGGGTTAACGGGAGTACCAGCATCCATTGGTGTAGTGCGCTCCACAACCACCCGTTCTTTCTCTACAGGCACATCAACGCGAGCTGTTTCCGTTTCTACCCGCTTACCAACGTTGACTTCGCCAGTTTTCACACGGGTTTTGTCAGCTATCAATCTCTCTTCATATAGGTTGACTTGCTGAGTGTCGCGGCCAGCAACATCTCGGTCTGCTACTGTGCGATCGCGATCGCCAGAACCTGCAACTTTATTTTCGACTTTATCCCAAGCATCACGAGCCGCGTGCTTGGCTTTATCCCAAGCTAGACCTGCGCCACCATGACGGCTTTCATAGTCGTTCCGCAAGTCGGGCTCGGCTTCATCAAATCTTCTGCCAGTCTCGGCATGGCGACCATAACCTTCATACCCAGTCCGATAAGCGGATTGGTAATCGTCATAGGTACGACCTGGTTCCACATAGGGCCGAGAGGCGTAGTTATTGCGCCAGTATTCGTCCTCAACGGTGGGGTCAACCGATTCAGCAGCGCTCTTGCCAACCAAGCCCCCTGCGACTGCACCAACTGCACTACCTACGACAGCCCCGACAGGCCCACCGATGACGCCGCCTACCACAGCACCAACCGCACCGATGCCAGCAGCCCCGATCCCAGTGCCTACAGGGTGAGCACCCGGTTGCCCAGAAATAGGATCACGGTTCGCATCTGGTTCATGATCTTCATTTCTTCGATTCAAATCACGATTTTTATCTAAATCAGCCATAACTTTCCTCCTGATTTCTTTTCTTATGAGTGACAATCTAGAAGACCCAGTTCTTCATTTGGCTGTCACCTCCTCAGACTAGGCGCTAGATTTCAGCAGGTTTTATACCTCAAGTAGGACTTGAAGAAGTTCGGTGATTTTTTATAGCTTAAGAAAGAGCTCAATGAATGCGGTGTCACTCCATTGAGTCAGATAATTTCAAGCCGCAGGTACTTTCCCTTTAGCGAGTCTTATGGTGAGCTGTGAGTGCCGACTTTTTGGTCTTGAATTGGGCGATCGCGCTTCTAATTCTTATCTTTTGTTGAGCTAATTATGAACTGTTATTAATAATAAGTTCAAGGATTACTGAGGGTTTTCCTACGAGCTTACCCTAGGAGTAGCTGCTATCTCTTAACGCCATTCATGACTTTTACCACTAACCTTCCTGCCCTCTCAGATCTAGAGTTCATTGCCTATATTGATGATGCGGGTCAAGTGAACGAGCAATTTCAAGGAAAAGTCGGTGTTTACGCCATTTTTGACCAAGCCCAAACTCTGCAATTTATCGGCTACTCACGAGATATTTATCTTAGCCTCCAGCAGCATTTAGTTCGTCGCCCCCAAGCTTGTTACTGGTTCAAAGCTCAGACGAGCGATCGCCCCAACCGCACGGCCCTAGAAGCGATTCGAGATGCTTGGATCGCTGAAAACGGTGCAACCCCTATCGGTAATAGAGAAGAGCACAGCCTTTGGAGCCAACCCATCGATGCCAAGCAAACTATGACAGCAGCAGAGCAAGCTGAGTATCAAGCAGCCGATGAACTAGCTCAAGTGAAGCTCCTGAAACGAGTTGCGAGGCGGGTTGAAGAACAAGTTCTGGCCCAGCTCCAAGCGCGAGGCGTACAAACAGCCATTCGCTTCAACCCTAAATTGAAAGAAGCTGGCTTGTTAGATTTGAAGTAAGCTTAGTCGTCTGGTGACAATAAAAAAGGAGCCCAATTTAGGCTCCTTTGCTCAGTGAAATCGAACGAATAGTAGCTGTAAAGCTTACTTGATGGTTACCTTAGCACCAGCTTCTTCGAGTTGCTTCTTAGCATCTTCAGCATCAGCCTTAGCAACATTTTCCTTCACAGGCTTAGGCGCAGCTTCTACGAGGTCTTTTGCTTCTTTCAAGCCCAGACCAGTCAAGGTCCGAACAACTTTCAGAACCGCAATCTTCTTGTCAGCAGGTACGTCATCGAGCACAACGGTGAATTCAGTTTGCTCTTCCACTTCTTCAGCAGGAGCACCAGCACCAGGAGCGGCCATCATCATCATGCCACCAGCAGGAGCAGCAGCGCTAACGCCGAAAGCTTCTTCAATTTGCTTGACTAATTCAGCTGCTTCCAGCAGAGTCAAAGACTTAAGTTGTTCCAGAATTTGGTCAGTTGTAGCAGACATGAGTTAACTCCTAGGGATTTTTTGCGTAAACCGTTTGGCCTGAAAAACTAGAACTTGGTACAAATCCAAACTCTAAAATCCAAAAGCATTAAGCTGCTTGTTGGTCTTCTTTCTCGGACACAGCCTTGACAGCGCGAGCCAGAGAACCAGGAACTTCGTTGATACCCACAGCCAGCTTGGTTGCGACACCATTGATTGCGCCTGCAATCTGAGCAATGAGCTGTTCCTTGGACGGTAGGTCACCGATCGCCTTAACATCGTTGGCGCTGAGGACACGGCCTTCCATCACACCGCCACGAAGTTCAGTCTTCTTCGTCGCTTTCTGGAAATCTTGGTAAGCCTTAATGGCACCACCAATATCGTCCTTCACCAGCAAGAAGGCGGAAGACTGAGACGCAAGCTCGGTCATGGGTTGCCAGGTTTCATCCCCATCAACCGCAATCCGCATCAGCGTATTCTTAGTGACCGTACAGGTCGTGCCTGTTGGACGCAAACGTCGCCGCAAATCAGTGATCTCAGCAACACTCAGTCCTTGGTAGTCGATCACGAATGCAAGCTGGGCCTCACTCAACTGTTGTTTGAGTTCCGCCACAATTGCCTTCTTATCTTCTAGCGTTCTGCCCATAGATATCACCTCCTTAAAAAACGCAGAATGCCAAACCTTGACCCATCCCTTCATTCACAAACAAAGCCAGAAAAAAACCCGGACTTTGGACCGGGTTCAACACTACAACTGTCGGCCTTTCAGGAGCTAGACTGACCAGTCATGAGTAGAGTTAAAACCTCGGCAGGAGATTAAGCAACTTGCACCTGCTGTCTCTGGCTTTGTTTATTTAATTTATTGGGACTGTATGGGTAAAACCTGCTCCTCCACGTGGGCAAAGTAGTTGAAATGTATTGCTAAATCTAAGCTGCATCCGTCAGCTTGAGGTCTCGCAATGCATTGATATCTACTTCAATCGAGGGTCCCATCGTAGCAGAAACAAAGATCGATCGCCAGTAACGACCTTTTGCACCAGAAGGACGGTTCCGATCAATCGTCTCTTGCAGGGCTTTGAGGTTAGCGAGCAAATCTTCTGCCGAGAAATCAGCCTTTCCAAACAGAACGTGAACAATCCCAGTCCGGTCAGCTCTGAATTCTAATTTCCCAGCTTTGAAATCTGAAATCGCTTGAGCCAAATCAAAGGTTACGGTGCCACCTTTGGGAGAAGGCATCAAACCGCGAGGTCCGAGCAAACGACCCAATTTTGCCACTTGGGGCATCATGTCAGGCGTTGCGATCAGGACATCAAAGTCCATCATGCCCTTTTGGATGTCATCAATCAACTCTTCAGAACCAGCGATGTTCGCACCAGAGTTGTTGGCTTCTGCGACCTTTTCACCACGGGCAATGACGGCAACTCGAACGGTTTGTCCAGTGCCCTTGGGGAGAGCCACTGTCGTTCTCAGTTGTTGGTCGGTGTATTTGGGATCAATACCAAGACGAATGTGCGCTTCTGCGGATTCTGTAAATTTCGCAGTGGCTGTTTCTTTCAAGAGGCTGAGCGCTTCTAACGGCTGATACGCTCTCTCTTCTACTTTTTTTTGCAGCTCTTGGAGCCGACGCGATACTTTTCTTACCATTTTCCTCTCCTGGGGTTATTAGCGAAGCACTGCTTCTCCCCCGTAATAACTGTTTATATCCGAAGTCTAGTCTTGGACGGTGATGCCCATGTTG
>DATNPE010000365.1:0-2103 GCA_036703355.1 Allocoleopsis sp.
GGCCGCTGTCTATGCAAACTTGGCAGGCGGCGATCGCACTTTAACTTATCGAGTGTTAAGCAGAAGCTTAAATTATTTATTAGATAATGCTCAATTTCTACTAGCAAATCCACCGGGAATTATTACTGGATATGAAGCAACAGAAACAATCGCAGCATTAGCGTTGGTGCTGAGGCACAAATCCCAACTGAGCTATCCAACTCCTGCGGATTTAGGAGATACAGACAGTGATTTTGCCGCTAAGCTAGTGAAAGTTTCCCAGTTTACTACCCCCTTAAATTTGCCTGAGCAAGCTGCTTATGGGCTTAGGTTTACAGTTCCAGTCCAAGAACTGTAGGATTGAGCCAATATCAATAATTCATTGCTGCGTTAACCCTAATCGGAGACCGCGACTCAACTAAGAGTGGCGGTCTCTTTGTTTTTAACTCCTACCTCTATGCCTGATCCACTTGAACGTAAAGATCACGATTTAGGAATTGTCTTTGTTCCACCTGCTTCACCCACTGACCCGCGTGTCCCCACAGCGGAAGAGTTAACGTTGGGGCAGCGAATCACAAGTTCGGTGATCAGTCGCTCCCGTACTCAACAGGGGTGGCAACAACTGCCGCAACTAAGCTTTTCCCAGAACCGACGACTCGCGATCGCCAATGGGAAGGCTCTTTTGCCTGTGTATCCAGGCATCCTGGTGCTAAACACAACGATTACCGTTCCAGTTCTGAGCAGCAGCGCTAGCACCATTAAGCAGTCCGATTGGGTCTACTTAGCTGGCTTTGAGGCAGAGGTAGGGGCAGCTCAAGACCCAGTTCTCGGAGAATACGCTTTCCAGTATCGCGATCGCGGTACTAATCAGATTGCCACCATCACGAAGGAGAATACTCGGCGACTGCGGGCTTTTTGGGCGATCGTTCTCAGTCCCAATCCTTTATCAGCAACAGATTTTCTTAACTTGCTAACGGTAGAAGGTGATAACCGCAAGCTGGCGATCGCCGACACCTCCGATCTGGGATTCAACATCGGCTCAGCTCGGTTCTATGCTAGAGACCCCAATTTCACCTTGAATGCGGCGTACACCATTTTTAGTACTTCCATCAATCTGATTGAAGTGTGCCAAGTGCGACGGCTGCAAAACTACACTGAGCGAGGCTATATCTGGGGGTATGGCGGTGAGGGAGCCCTAAGCGCTGAGTATCATTTGGTCTCAACTGCGCCTCGGATCGACAACCGCGACTTAGAAAATGCCATTCGGCAACGGTGTCGAGAAATCTTTGCAGGCAGTCCCGGATCTGGCTCTGGCTACGCTTTAACAGTTCAAAACCTGATTGCTAGTTCAGTGGGTGGTAATCCGGGTTATCCAGGAGAATCAGCAGGCAGTCCTAATGGTTCTGTCTGCTTGGCTGACGACCAGCGCGTCAGTTTTACCAATCAGGCCATCATTCAGAAATACAGCTGTCAAGTTGTGACAGCGACAAACAATGGCTCCGGTAGCCCATTAGTAACGGTTAGCTTGAACACAAGCTCTCCCACCGGAAAATTCTTCAGTGGCAATCGCCTTGACCATCGTATCTACTCTGCCAATGGCGTTGATCAATCAGAGCGTGGAGCCTGGAGCAACCTTGGGGGAACTGGATCACTGATTTGGGTGGGAGATGCCAACACAACGATTACACCTGGCTCTACCGTCTATGTGGTGCCAGGGATCTACTACCCAGCAGGGTCAGGATTTAGTATTCCTTTCGATTCCGTACTGCAAGTTTGGCGGAACGCAACTCAGATCTCCTCAGCCAATATCCGAGCTGCTGACTCAGCTGATTTAGAAGCCTACACAGACCCAGCTAATAATGAAGACTTCTTTGTGGTGGTGGGCAAGGAACGGGCGGCGCTGCATTACATCCTCAAGAGGGTCACAATTACGACTGATGCTAACGGTGTCGCAGTAATCCCAGCAACAGAGCGGGGCTGTTTCGCGTTTATCCAAGGAGTTGCAGGGCGTGTTGATACCCCTGTCAAAACTGGTTTAGCCGCCAACACAACCTACAAGGCGCTGGTCTACTACCCACCTCGCGCCGATGAGACCTGGCAGCTATTGATGGCCTATGCGGAGTA
>DATNPE010000366.1:0-15747 GCA_036703355.1 Allocoleopsis sp.
GCTAATTCGCTGGCTGCGGTCAGGGTTTGCTCAAAAGTTGCTTGGTCATCAATCCAGTGGTCGGCAGGAAAGAAACCAACGACCGCATCTTCTCCATAGCGCTGAGCGATTTCTAAAGTGCTCCAAGCGACGGCAGGGGCAGTATCACGGCCTTCCGACTCAATCAATAAGTTCTCTAGCGGCAGATCGGGCAGTTGGGCTTTGACACCATCGGCTAGGTGGGCAGCAGTGACGACCCAGAGATTTTCCCAATCTCCTGCTAACGGCAACAAGCGATCGGCGGTGGCTTGCAACAGGCTTTTGCCACTACCGTCTAAACTGAGAAATTGCTTGGGGCGTAGCTTGCGGCTGAGGGGCCAGAAGCGTTCACCTTTGCCACCAGCCAGAATTACGGGGATGAGGGAGTTGCTCATTGCTTAGATTGTCTCTGGATTAACAGTCTAGATTTCACTCAGAAGCTGACCACGCTCTAGAAACTAGAGTTCCGCTATCAGCATGGGTGATATTGCCAACATAGTCTAAGTTGGAAGGTAGAACTAGAGCTTGACTACATTACTCATGAATTAATCACGAATGAGTGATGAGATGATTAAGGACTTAACCCAAAAGATGAACAGGGGAGGGTAACGGTAAAGGTTGTACCGCCCCCCAATTCACTGGTTGCGGCGATCGTACCACCTTGCAACTCAGCAAATTTTTTGGCGATCGCCAAACCTAATCCGGTGCCTGGAATTCGGTCAACGTTGCTGCCCCGATGAAAGCTTTCAAATAAGTGAGGTAAATCATCGGGTGGAATGCCAATTCCATGATCTTGGACGCGGAGAATTACAACGTCTGGTTCCGTTTGCAGATGAAACTGAATTTCACTATTAATTGGTGAATATTTGATGGCATTGGAGAGTAAGTTACTGAGGACGTGGCGCAACAGTTCCTCATCCATCTTCACGTCTAGGCGATCGCGATCGCACCGAAACATAATTTGGTGGTGTTTGCCGCTGGTCAATTGAAACTCTGTGATTAATTCCTGGCAAAAGGCAACTAAATCTAGCGGGGCAGGGGTGAACTGAAATTTGCCAGATTCAGCCCTGCCGATGACTAACACATCATCGACTAAATACACCAAGCGCTTGGTCGCATTAAGAATCCGTTGAAAACATTCCTGCTGTTTGGTAGCATCAAACGTCTGAAAATAGTCTCGTAGCAGTTGAGCCGTCATCTGAATTGCGGTCAGAGGGCTACGAAACTCATGGGACATCATGGCGTAGAATCTCGCCCGTATCTCACTCAGCTCTTTTTCAGTTTCGAGTGCTTTTCGCATTTCCTCAGCTTGCCTACGCTCGGTGCTATCTCTGGCATTCACAATGACTCGCGTCATGCCATTCGGTTCGACAAACGGTTTGCCGCAAGCTTCTAACAACCGCCAAGTCCCATCTTGATGTTGGCAGCGAAATTCCGCAATGACAGTATTTTGTTGAGCAATCACCGCTTGAAAAATTTGCTGTACTCCAGGGATATCCTCAGGATGGAGATATTGAAAAATATTGGTTCCTGCGATCGCCTCCCAGTCATAGCCCAACACCGCTTTAATAGAAGGACTCGTGTACTGAATGGTGCCGTCGATCGCCAAAACAGCAATCAGATCAAGGGCATTCTCAATTAATGATCGAAAGCGTTCTTCACTTTCTCGCAGAGCTTGCTGGGCTTGCCGTCGGGCCTGACGCTCTTGGGCTTCTCGCAGTTCTCGGGCGATCGCGGGGGCCAATCGAGTCAGGTTACCCTTAATCAGATAATCATGGGCTCCTGCTTTCATGGCTGCGACTGCAATATCCTCCCCAATGGTGCCAGAGACAATGATAAAAGGGATATCTAAATCTCTGGTTTGCAACAAAGTCAAAGCTGCTGGGGCGTTGAATTGGGGCATTGAGTAGTCACAAATAATCACATCCCAGTCTGCTTGATCTAGCGCTGCCTGCATCGCCTTGGCAGTATCGACGCGCTCGTAAATGGGGTCGTAACCTTGTTGCGCCAATTCCAACACCAATAACTCGGTATCGTCTTCAGAGTCTTCTACAATCAAAGTTCGCAAGGGCTGGTTCATGACCTGCTCCATTACTTCATTGGCTAGAGTTCTTGCATACGCGGTGTTTCGTTGAGTCGTAACCAATAAATGCCCAGTTGTTTAACTGCATCCATAAATTGATTGAAGTCAACAGGTTTGCGGATATAACTGTTGCATCCCAAACTGTAGCTATTAATTAGGTCTTGTTCTTCTTTGGAGGTAGTCAAGATGATCACAGGTAGCATTCTGGTGTGAGCATGACTACGGAGAGAGCGTAAAACTTCCAAACCATCGACTTTAGGGAGTTTTAAGTCCAATAAAACCAGAGAGGGCATGGGATGGAGATGGCGATCGCGATACTCTCCTTGCCCCAACAAATAATCCAACGCCTCGGCTCCGTCCCGTTTGACAATTACCTGGTTGGCGATTTGGCAATCTTCAAAAGCCAACAAAGTCAGTTCTTCATCGTCAGGATTGTCTTCTACCAGTAAGATTGTTTTTTTGAGCATAGCCGTCACTTTAGACTCACACTTTGATTGGTGGTAGGGAGATTGCCATTGGCATCATAAGCCAGCGTAAAGTAGAAACAAGCTCCTTGCTCAACGGCTCCTTCGGCCCAAACTTTACCACCATGCCGATGGAGAATGCGCTGTACGGTGGCTAAGCCCACTCCAGTGCCCGGAAAGTCGGTCATGGCGTGCAGGCGTTGAAATGCCCCAAACAACTTGTGGGCATACTCCATATCAAAACCTGCGCCATCATCCCGGATAAAGTACACAGGAGTAGCGTCTTGAGGTGGCAAGGCTCCAAACTCAATTCGGGCTTGAGTATGTTTGGAGGTAAACTTCCAGGCATTTCTGAGTAAGTTGTCGAGCACAATTCTGAGCAGGTGGGCATCGCCATAGGCAAGTAGCTCTGGGGCGATCGCAAACTCAACTTGACGCTCTGGTTGGCTCTGCTGTAGCTCCTGGGCAATGGCTTGGGCGATCGCACTTAGGTCTACTTGCTGCCAACTCATTTCGCTGCGGGTCACACGCGACAAGTTGAGCAAATCATCGATCAGTTGCCCCATGCGTTGAGTGGCGGCTCGGACTCGTTGCAAGTAGTGTTGACCTTTAGCATCTAGTTGCTCTGCGTAGCGCTCTGATAGCGTTTGGCTGAAGCCGTCAATACTTCGCAGAGGGGCACGTAAATCATGGGAAACCGAATAAGCGAAAGCTTCGAGTTCTTGATTGATCACTGCCAATTGAGTGGTGCGCTCCATCACCCGCCTTTCTAAATCTTCGTTTAACTGCTGTACTTGCCGCTCCGCTTGTTTGCGACTGGTAATGTCTGTATGAGACCCAGCCATGCGAATGGCTTGCCCTTCCTGGTCCCAGAGGGCTTGACCTTTCGACAGAATCCATTTGTAAGTGCCATCTTTGCAGAGCATACGGTACTCAGCAATGTAAAAGGGAGTCTGACACGCTAGATGATCCTCCAAGGCTTGCATCACGGCAGAGAGATCGTCTGGATGAACGCGATCGCGCCAAGCTTCAATCTGGCTGGGCATCTCCTTAGGACTGTAACCTAACATCTCTTTGTAGCGATCGGAGAGGAAAACTGCATTGGTTTGAATATCCCAGTCCCAAATGCCATCATTGTTGCCCCGGAGAGCCAGTTGCCAACGCTCCTCACTCTCTCTCAAAGCTTGCTCGGTCTGTCGGCGTTCTGTGATGTCAAACCGAATGGCTAGATATTGAAAAGGTTTGCCTGCCTGATCGAGGAAAGGCACAATGGTGGTATCGACCCAGTAGTAGCTACCATCCTGGGCACGGTTTTTAATCTCTCCATGCCACACCTGACCGCTGGCGATCGTGGCCCACAATTCCTGAAAAAAAGCAGGAGGATGATGCCGCGAGTTGACAATGCGATGATTTTGACCCAATAGCTCAGATCGTGAGTATTTCGACAGCTCACAGAACTTGTCATTGACATAATTGATGGTGCCGTGACGGTCAGTGGTGGCCACGATCGCCGCTTTGTCTAGGGCAAACTTAATATCCGATAACTCCTTGAGCGATCGCCGTAATTCTGCTTCGATGCGGCTGCGTTCGGCAATTTCATTTTTCAACTGCTCGTTGGAACGCATGAGTTCGGCAGTTCGTTCATCCACTCGTTGTCCTAACTCAATGTTTAGAGTCCGCACACAAGCTTCTGCTTGCTTCCGCTCTGTCACTTCATTGGCGAGCGCCTGATTGACGGCTGCTAGTTGGGCTGGACTGGGTAAAGCCAGGGCTTGAGGTAGCAAAGGGAGCAACGAAGCGGCTGTGCCTACTGATGCCACAGCGGTGATGGCTTTGATCCCCCCAGCTAGCCAATAAACCGGATGCCACAGTGTCCAAATATCCAGGATATGGGTGGTACCACAAGCCACAATAAACAGTCCAAACATCCAGAAAATCCAATCAAAAGGGATATCTCGGCGCTTACGCACGAAATACACCAACATGCTGGGAATGGAGTAATAAGAGAGCGCAATCAGAGCATCTGAGACGAGGTGTAACCCGACTAAACTAGGTCTCCAAAGGTAGCAGTGCCCGTGAGGGATAAATCCGTTAGCAAGCAGCAGTTGGGAGAGGTCTGGCATACATGGTTTCCGGGTACTGTTTTTATTCTCAACCTTTCCTTGCGAGTTGGCTGCGATCGCAACAGTTATCAGTGATCTGTAGCATTTACAAACATCAGCCCTCACTTAGCTAGCAATAAGAGGATTGCCAAACCTCTTGAGAGCAACACCGCTTCGGAGGCGATCGCGTTAGTCTAAATTTGGCAGCTCTGGACCCCTGACCATTTTTGCTACAAGAGAGGGGATCTAGAGGACATCCTTTCCCGCAAGTGTGAGGTTTCCACCATGCAGCAAATCTCGTGGTTCCAAGGATTGAAATTCCCTGCCAGTCAGTTCTGGCGGCGGCTGTTGATCGGTGGACTGGCGATCGTTTTAATGAGTTGTAGTTCTCTGGCGATCGCTCCCAGCAGCCCAACGCCTGTTGCCTCCTCAGAGACAACGCCTCCCATTCACTCGATTACAGGCAATTCAGCAAACTCAGCGATTGATCCCGCTGGTAAAACCCCCGCTATGGGCACATCCATTCCCTTTCAAGTATTACGGGTTGGGTCTAGTCCTTTGTCTCAAAGTATGAACCCCAAACCTCAAGTTTTAGTATTTCAAAATCAGCAAGATTGGGCTAAGTTTTGGAGCCGTAGTTCTTCGCTAGATTTAAATTTACAAAAACGGGCTGCTCCGACGATTGATTTTTCTCGGCAGCAGGTAATTGGGCTCTCCACTGGTTCACAGGTAACTGGGGGTTTTAGTATCCAAATTGACCGAATTGAACAGTTAGCAACTTCTCAAGGTGAGGAGTGGGTAATTCATTATACAGAGAAGGCTCCAGGCTCAGATTGCTTGGTCACTCAAAGCTCAACGACCCCAACAATTTTTGTCTTAACCGAGCCTACGCATACCAGAATTCGCTTACAAGGAAAAACTGTTAATTATTCCTGTAATCATTAAAAACTTCACCCAAAATTCCTGAAACATTCTCTCCAATGGCGGAGTCGTAGATGGAGTTGTAACGAATTTGACTGCTGTTTTGATTGGATCAACTGTCCCAAGTCGCAGGATTTTAGCTTATATTAAGCAGGGTTTGATCAAATGGCTAAAGCTGACGGTCAATTCTAGTCATACTCATCTAGCTGCATTGTTTGGAGTGAGGAGATTTACGTAATGACATCTGGACATACCCCTGCCTTCCTGGCTCTAGGACTCCAGCAGTTAGTTCGATTAGGAAGGCGTCAATGGTGGGTATCTGCCCTGATTTGGCTAGCGATGATTGCACCATCACAAGCGGCTCTAGACCTCCGAGTTGCGATTGAAGAAGGCACATCACAAGTCGCGGTGGGCAGCTCTACAAAAGCCTTGATCAAGGATGGTTCTGGGCGTACCCTAGGTGAACTGGCTCCGGGCCAAGCTTTGAATGCAGCCCTGGGTACTAGCGGTGTGTCGCTGCAAGGGCAATGGCAAGCGGGTCAGATTTGGGTGGAACCCACGGGCGGTGGCTATGTCTGGATTGGCGATCGCTGGTATCGCGGACGAGCTTTTCTAGTGCCCACTGCTAAAGGTTTGACGGCTGTCAATTACGTCGATTTAGAGCAATACCTCTACAGCGTTGTCGCTTCTGAGATGATTCCGAGTTGGCCGCAAGAAGCCCTCAAAGCCCAAGCAATCGCGGCTCGCTCCTACGCACTCTATCAACGGCAAAGCTCAGCGAACAGCGTTTACGATGTCGGGGACACGCAAGCATGGCAAGTTTACGAAGGTATTGCCAAGGAAACTTCGACGACTCAAGCCGCCGTCAACGCCACTGCTGGACAGGTTTTAACCTATGGTGGTCGCATTATTGAAGCAGTGTTCCACTCCTCCTCTGGCGGGCACACCGAAAACGTGGAAGATGTATGGAAACAACCCCTACCGTATTTACGGGGCGTGCAAGACTACGACCAAGGTGCACCCGTCTATCAGTGGACCAAAACTTTTTCTAATGCAGAGTTGAGTGGGCGCATTTCTGGCGTGGGTAACATCCTCTCCATGCAGCCCGCTCGGACTACCCCTCAAGGCCGCATCGTCACCATGAAGGTGGTGGGTGATGCTGGGACTCGCACCATTAGTGGAGATGCCCTGCGGAATGCCTTAGGTCTGAGAAGCACCTTATTTACTGCGACATTGATGTCCGGTGCAGGCAACAAGAGCAGCAGTTCTCTGCCAGCCTTCCAAATTTCGGGTCGTGGCTTCGGTCATGGCTTAGGTCTCAGTCAATGGGGAGCCCACAACTTAGCCCAGCGTGGCTACAACTATCAGCAAATTGTTCTGCACTATTACAAAGGCACCACACTCGCTAGAATTCAGGTGCAGTAGAGCAGGAGACAGAATTCAGAATTCAGAATTTAGATTTTAATCTTCCCTAACGCCTGACCCCTGCCTTCTGACTCCTAGCTCCTGACTCCCGTCTTCTGACTCCTGACTCCTATCTCCTTATTACTCCTCCTTCAACTCTTGAGCTAACGCTAAAGCGGCATAGCTAGTTAACTCGTTTAATCGGGTGCTGTCAATTTGATGGCGGCTGGCGATCGCTTTAGCAGGTACTCCCACTGCGACTGAGTAGGGCGGAATATCTTTGGTGACGACGGCTCCCGCTCCGATGACACTGCCTTGATGAATTGTCACACCGTCTAGGACTCGAACTCCACTCCCCAACCAGCAATCGTCTTCAATGACAATTCCTTTCGAGATCACACCTTGATCCCGGATCTTCTGACTGAGGTCGGCAAACTGGTGATTACCAGCATAAATGGCTGAATGGGAGGCAATTAAACAATCTTTGCCAATGGTGATGTGACCAGGCCCAGCGATACAAGTATAGGGACCCAGATAGGTGCCAGGGCCGATTTCTATCCGACCGTTGTTATGGGATTTGATGTCAACACCGCGATCGAGACAGGCCGCTTCCCCAATCGTAAGTTGGCTATTGTCACCCGCACTGCTCAAGCGAATGCCCCAACCCAAACGCGCTTGGCTATGAATTGAGATCGTATTGTTCTGGCCTGAGCTATCCAATTGTGCATCTCGTTTAATTTGCACCTGCTTTTCAATACAGATTCGGTTATTTTGGCCCGAACTGTTGAAGGTCACGCCTCGATCAATCCTGACTTGATCGCCAATTTCAATTCCTCCAGTGCCTCTAAACTCTACATCTCTCTGAATCTGAACCGACTGACCTAAGCGACGAAGAATGCTGCGATAGAGCCGCTCTCTGAGCCTAATACCAATGGAAAAGGGAATGCCTTCTAGGGGAGCGGTAATTAGGGTTTCCTTATGGCGTAACCATTGCGTCAGACTCGGTGGATGCTCTTTGGCGTTCATACTAAATCTCATCTCAGAAAATATTGAGGGAAGACTGATGGAACAATTCATTGATTGAACTGTTGAGGTTGCAATTGAATTGTTGAGATCTCGCCTCTTGAGGTCGTCTTTCAATGCCAATCCTGGCGCTTGAATCCTTGGGCTGCCGTGGAGCGCTGAACCAAAGCTATTGACTCGCTAAGCAGCAGAATAAAGCTAGGCTTCCTTGCAGGAGCGATCGCCAACTTTAAACATCAAGCTAGAGTGCCAGTATTTGGTTGCAGTTGAGTTCTACCTAAGAGGCAGATGAGTTGATTAGCAACTCATGCAGAAAGTGACAACCGAGTGAGATTTAGGGGGGAGTGTCGCCAACTTCAGCCATCACATTGAAGTTGACCATTGGCGCAAACAAATATAGGCTGCCTCGATTGCTATGGCGGCTTTGTTGTAACCAGTGATTTGCAGCGATGGCCATGAACAGAAGCATAGCGACTGAGGTGGAAATTACGTAGAGAATGTTTAGAGCTAGCTCAGGGCTCCAGAGCGCTGTTTTTGACAAACTCTACTTTGCATTAGGGTTAGCAGCTATCCTAACCAAGCTTGAAATATAAAATCAAGGTTTATCAAGTTTCCGTGAATCAACGGATGCTATAAATTCTACAGAAGTCAGATTTTATTAAGCTTACGTAAATAAACTGAGGCATCTTCCCGCTATTCGGAGAAAATGCCTCAGTTAGATTGCACCATTGACGATGAAGGCGGCTCGGTTAATGCGACTCGTTCAAGCGCCGTTGCCATTCTGCATCGATCTGGTCCGATCGCTCAGCCTCTTGTTCGAGTAAATCGGTTTCTGTGGTGTAGGCCAAATCCTTGTCGCTCACCACCGTTTCGGCAGCAAATTGCTCAGCATAAGCGAGTTTACGCTGGAGTTCCGGTTCTGCTTGGTTCAATCGCAGAACCCGTTGCCGACGGTTTTGATTTCGACTTGCGATCTGACCATTGCGCCATTGAATCCAGAAATAGCGCCCCAACGGCACTGCTAAGAAAGCCGTACCATACCCCAGTAATAACCAATAAATAGACTGCACAAAGGCAACGAAGCCACCTAACTCTGCGGTTACTGTGCCATCAGCGAGCAAGCTTCCCAGAACTAAGGCTCCAATGAAGTTCAGGCTACCCAAACCGATCGCTAGAATAATTTGCCCGGAACCAGCGGCACTAAAACGCCAAGGATTTTCTTCTAAGTATGCAGGAACCGATCGCGAACGATTTTGAGCCGCAGTAGTTTGCAGTTCTGGAAAATGATAGACAATACCGCCTTCAGGGCTAACTTCGGGTCGCCCATTGAAGCGGGAGAGCACAGGGATCATAAAGTCTTCGTACTCATACCCATAGCCTTGACCCACCTCATCTAAATAAGGGGCAATTTGTTCGGCGACAACTGCCCCACGATGATTACGAATGACTGTACCAATGGTCTGCCAGCGCCGCTCTTCTAAATTGGCGTTCGGGTTGCCATCCCCGAACAAGAACGAAAAGATGGCTTCTAAAAAGTTGAGCTGTTTGGCTTCTCCATCGAGAGAGCGGCGACGACGGCGTTCGTAGGGGCGATCGTAATCGTAGTAGTTGGGAGAAAAGATCCAGAAAAAGTCAGGAGTGACCCAAAAATTGGGCAGGAAGATAGCTCCGCCACCGCCAGAGTCATTGCCATTGTCATTGTCTCGGCTAGAGTTCATGGCTGTGACGATGATGGCGATCGCCACCACAATGAGAGCGATCGACACTAGCAGAACAATACCGAAGGAGATGCGGATTAAATAAAATAGAATCCGCCAAACTTTGGCCCACCATTCCTTCAGGCGCAAGCGGAAGAATTTATTGCGTAGGACATTGCGAAAGTTTTTGGGAAAGAGATAAACAATTTCACCAGACTCGGCGACCTGTAAATGTCCACCCGCATCAGAAGCTAAGGCCAAAAGTCCTTGCTGAGCTAGGTTAATATCTAACCCTGCCTGAGCCGCAACATCCCCAACTGTAACGCGGTAATCGAGTTTTTCTACCGCTTGCATAATCGTGGGATCTGGAACCATCTGCTTCCTTCCCTCGCGAAACCATAATCGTGATTACTTCCAGTATAGGCATCAGGAATCGCGATTCTGGCTAGGCTTTGGCTCCCCTTCCCTACAGGGAAGGGGTTGGGGGTTAGGTTGCAATGTGATTTGCTCTGAGCAATTCACTGATGTAGATCAACGCTACTGACAGCCAACCGCAGTAGATTGGAGCGCTGAGCCTAAATTAGCGGCAAATGTAATCGTTTGAGCAAAAGGAGATGAGCCAGAGCAGTTCATCCGGGAGCGATCGCTACGGCGGGGCGCAAACCAAGAATTGGCTTTAACGACTAAACTGCTACCCGTCCAAGACAATCCTGTGACGGTTAAAGAATTACTGTCGCCACTGGTGAGCATCCCGGAAAGAAAAGTGGCATTGGCAACGGTCCCAGTGGATGGGTTAATGCGGGCGAGTACGGCAACTTTACGACTGCCACCTTTGCCGTAACTGGTTAACCAACCACTCGTCGCGAAACGACGGAAGTCTTGGCTGGCATATCCCTGAGTTCCGGTAGAGCTAAAAACACCATACAAGACACTGCCACCATCCCAAATCAAGCCATATCCGGTGCCGTCATCATTGGTGACTTCATAATCTGTTTTGCACCAAGTGCGTTGTCCGTTGTCAAAGCGGACTAGACGAGGGTTTTTGTTGATCGAGGAAACTTGTTGATAGCCAATGTAAATACTGGCTGTCCCAAAAGTGACCGAGGGGCCACCCTTGGCTTTAATCGTGGCCTGACTGTCGCTACAAGTAAAAGCAACGGCTTTTCCCACAGATGCGATCGGAGCTGCTTGGGCAGGTTGAGCATTTAACTCTATCCAACTAGTAGTGCCACCTACTCCCAATAGTATTGTCAGACCTAAAGCGGTGAGCTTGGTTGCCCTGTGACTGGTTTGCTGTGATGGTGCCGATCGCTCGGCCTCAGTGCTGCGTAACTGATGAGGCTGCTTTGCAGACAGGTTGAATTGTCGTTGCCCAAGCAACGCAGACAGAAAACGCTGATTCATGAAATTTCTCCAGCAAAAACTTTGTCAGAAGTTGCGTTTCACCGCTTCTACATCGGTTCTGGCTCTCAAAAAGCCAACCTTAAAGTTCAAATCTTGTAGAAACGAGGCAGAGCACCGATGAACCTTATGACCGAATGCAATCTAACCCAGAGGTTGGAAAAGGTGGGTCAGAAAATTTACGGAATCTTCAAAATCTTTTACACAATCTTTAATTTCATTAAGAAATTTTAGTGGTAATCGCTAATTTTGCTAAAAATTACCCTGTTCACTCCTGTTCAACCTGAAAAGTAGAAAGGAAAATATGGGTTTAGGCTTGTATGCAAAAATTCTCATGCCTCGCGATCGCGGCTGGACTGATGTGGATACCGCTCAAAGCTTCAGCACTCATGACATCCGCCTATCCACAATCAACTGCTACAGCAGGGGGGAAAGAGGTTGTGGCTTTAAATGTAGAACCTCTGTGCTACATGCAAACTAGCGATCGCGGTTTGGTTGATTTAAGCCACCTATGTCAGCAAACTGCTCCTCCACCGCCTAGTAATCCTCAAGTGGTAGTACTCGGTTTTCAACGCAGTGGCGATCGCGTGGTGGGGCAAGTCCGTAATGACACGGGGAAACCTGTGAGGTTCGCCATTGTCAACTATGCGGTTGCTGCTTCTGATACCGCTGCTACGGAGGCCAGCTTTACTTATGTGACCCCCGAAACTCTCCAACCCGGAGAGACAGGTAACTTTGAGGGCACGCTTTCCCAACCAGGTGCCGTCACGGTCACATCCGTAGAGTGGGAAGCACAGCCCAACAGCTGAACCCAACCTATAAGCTCAACCCTTTCAAGGTTTTTTGCTGTTCTACTGCTGTCAGACCCTTGCTTTGGATGAGGACGTTAAAGTTGCCCAAGCCCATTGGGTTTGCCAACGAATGTAAGGCTTCTCGACGAGCCAGTACTGTTTGCAAAGACTGACCGGGTTGGCTGAGATCGGTGTGAGAAAGGGCAGCAATGCGATCGCCCAAACCAAGCGCCATCAGGAATAAGCCTTGTTGGATCAGCCCTACTTTTTGTAAACTACAGCGATCGCCTTGGCGTTCTAGTGCCGTAAAGTCTACGTGAGCGGTGATATCTTGATAACCCACATAGAGATAGGGATCATTATGATGCCGATGTTGGTAATAGCACTGCAAAGTTCCTTCCGATCGCATAGGGCTATAGTAGCGAGTGGCAGGATAACCATAGTCGATGGTCAGGAGATATCCTTTCTGTAAGCGATCGGCGACTATTTGCAGCCAGGTTAGAGCCGCCAAATTTACTTCTGTTCTGTATCCTTCAGGATAATTACCTGACAGCAAAGGGATACCAATGAGATCAAAATATTCTGCCAGTTGTGGGGTTGAGAGTTCTCCCAGTACTTCAGTAAACTGCACAGTATCAAGCGCAGCGGGGTTAGGCGTGAGGGTGACGTAGACTTCTCGCAGTTCTCCCTCCGTGAGCACTACTTGATGCACTGGGAAGGCATCGGCTAATTCATTGGAAAAACAACATCCCACAATGGAATTCAGCGGCATCTCCTCCCAGGTGCACCAACGAATTGCAGAGTTGCTGAGGTTGGTCTGCGATCGCAGTCGTTGCTGTTGTTGCAGGCGCAGCGTCGGAGACTTTTCAACAATCACATAGTCTATAACCGACAAGAAATCAGGATATTGCCGCTGGAGATACTGCAAAATATCTGTGGCTAGGATGCCTTGGCCTGCTCCCATCTCGACCAATGTAAAAGGAGAAGGTTGCCCTAGCGATCGCCACATATCTACAAATTGCTCTGCCAGCAGTTCGCCAAAATCAGACCCTAAGTGCGGCGAGGTGAAGAAATCTCCTTGGGCTCCAATCGCTACAGCTCTAGTAGCGTAATATCCTTGTTGCGGATGGTAGAGGACCAAGTCCATATACTCTGCAAAGGTCATTCGCTGGTTCGGGCTATTGGCAATCTGTTGAGCAATGAGATGGCAAAGAGCGGAATTGCTGCCTTCGGGGCTGAGTCGCTGAGCTGTCATAGTTTCGATGCAGGTTTTTTCACACTAGAGCTAGATTTAGCCTTGGAGCGCCGAATTTTGCGTCTGAGCAGCAAAACTACCACCGTAATCACCAAAATGGCAAGGACAACATTAGAAGCAGGACCCAAATATTGCTTGACTAGGTAGTAGCGGTTTCCTAAAAGATATCCTGAACTTGCTAGAATTCCTGTCCAAATGGTTGCTCCTAGGGTGGTGTAGAGCACAAATAACAGCACAGGCATCCCACTAATGCCCGCAGGAACCGAAATAAAGGTGCGAACGCCTGGGACAGCCCGACATAACATCACAGCTTTGCCGCCATGCTGTTTAAACCAAGCCTTCGATTGATTGATGTCTTCGACTGAGATTTTGAACCAACCACGCGATCGCCGCGCTAATCGCTGCAAGCCTGGTTCGCCCAAATATTTACCTGCAAAGTACCAAGGTAAGGCTCCAATCAAAGCTCCGAAAGCAGCTGCCAGCACTGCATATATGAGGTTCAGTTTGCCTTGAGCTGCCATAAATCCTGCGAGAGGCATCACTACCTCAGAGGGGAGCGGAGAGATCACGACCAATAATATGATTCCGAGGTAGCTCAATGATTCCATGTTAGGGTTGCCCTGCTGGCCTTCCATTCATTCTCTACGATCGCGCTGCTACCTATTCCTGTCAAATTGGTCACATTTGCTAGAAAATCCTACAAATCTCCCTGCACCGCTCGCGCAATACTGCAAGTGTGGGACAAAACTCGGCTCATGGCATTGACCATTTCTAGATGAATCGCACTGGCATCCAAGTTTGTAGGTGCACCAGAGGTCAGGCTTTGTAGATGGCGCGAGTGCATCTCCCGCTTAATTTGATTCAGCCATTGGCGATGAGACAACACTTCTCCAGCGATCGCCAAATCCTGAGTAGCCAGCCCTGCTAACACTCGTTGCAAAAGCGCTACAACTTCACGATGGTAGGTGACTACGTCTTCCCACTCAGCTTGAGAAAGAGCAATTTGTTTGCGGCGCTTACGGCGAGCGAGACGCATGACTTGACGGTCAACAATATCTCCAATTGCCTCTAATTCGGTGCTGATGTGCAGTAACAGCAGTTCTCGTCGAGCTTGTTCCTCAGTCAACGCTTCGTCGTTGAGTTGAATCAAATATTGCTTGATCGCGGCTTCTAGATCATCCAACTGGTCGTCCAGAACCCCAATCCGCTTCGGTAAATCTTTCGTGCCATCTTCAAAGGCTTGAATGCTCAGTTGCAACATTTCCGACGCCAAATCAGCCATTCGTAACACTTCTCTCGTTGCCTGTCCTAAAGCGACGGCTGGCAAGGTCAAGGCTTGAGGGTCCAAATAGCGTGAAGTGGCTTTTTCAGGCGACTGGGGTTCTGGTAACAAGCGAGTGGCTAAATTTGCCAATGGCTTGGCTAGGGGGACAAAAATCACTGCTAGCACACAGTTAAATCCCAAGTGCATAAGGGCGACCTGCGAGGCAGGGGTAGGCGAAAGATAGGTTAAACAGGTAGCCAAAGGATGCAGGCAGATCATCGCCATCATCACACCCGCCAAACGAGTGCTGACATAGATCAGGCCCAACCGTCGTCCAACCAAGCTGCCCTGATTATAGGCAGTTAATAAAGGGGTGAGAGTTGTGCCCAGATTCGCGCCTAAAGTCACTGCCAAAGCGGCTGTCAAGGGCAGTGCCCCCCCTGAGGCCAACACCATGACAATGCCAATCGCGGCAATGCTAGAGACAAACACAGCAGCTAATAAAACACCGAGCAACAGCAGAACCAAGGGCGATTGAGCCAGCGTTTGTAAGACTGCGTTGGTGATTGAGCTATCGGCGATCGGCGCACTGCTGGCATCAATCATGGCTAGGCCCGCCAGAATTAAGCCAAAACTAAAGAGACTGCGCCCTACATCCCGCAGGGGGGTGCGTTGGGTAAAGAGTGCGACTCCTGCGGCTAAGCCCAAAAACTCTAGCGCATAATCGGTAAAGTGAAAGGCCAATAGCTGCACCACCAAGGTAGAACCCACGGCTGCCCCCAAAAGCATGACCACCGCAGCAGCCAGGGGCACGAGTTGGGCACTCACCAGCCCAATCATCACAGAAGCAGTGGCCGTGGAGCTTTGGGTGAGCAAGGTGACAAAAATGCCAGAGACAAAAGCCGCTAAGGGCCGTTTAGCCAACGTCATCATGATCAACCGTAAGCGGGCTCCAAATGCCCGTTCCATCGCATCGGTAATCAGTTTGACTCCGTAGAGCAGCAGCATGGAACCACCGACCAACAAAATCAGAATTTGTGTCGGGTCGTGAGTGTTTAGCATTAGCGCACCACCTTATTAAAAGCCAAAATACGGTAGCCCGATAGATTTACCGTATGTTAAGGATAGGTTAATTAAAGATTAAATCAAAGCAGTTGCCGCCGATTCTGCCGGAAGCAACAACCCGTATGTAGTGATTAAGCGACTTCTGTTTCCAGCCGCGATCGCCAGAAACCCAGAACTATGATTTGTGTTCACCTATACCTCCAGACAGACCAGTTCTAGGAGAGCTGTACGCTAGCCTGTTGCTCAGTGCTGTTTATCT
>DATNPE010000367.1:0-5414 GCA_036703355.1 Allocoleopsis sp.
GCGACGGGCACGGATGTTTTATTTTCTCGCTATCAACCCAGTCCAGGCTTAGTCGGCACCAGTGCAGCTCTGCGCGAGTTAATGCTGGAGCCACAGCAACCCCTCAGAATTTTAATGGCGATCGCGGCTCCGACTGACCAAGAGCAACTAGAGCTAAAACGCGAAGCCTTACACCTGCAAGAAGAGTTGCGTAGTCGTAACGGCACGGCCTCAGAAGCAGGCGGAGCGGCAGAAATTCAGCTGACGATTCTAGACCAACCCGATCGCGAGCAGTTGACCCAAGCACTTGAACAAGGCCAGTTTCAGGTTTTGCACTATGCAGGCCACAGCAATTTGGGGGCCGCAGGCGGCAATCTCTATTTGGTGAACGGCAAAACGGGATTGACCGAAGTGCTCAGTGGCGATGACCTGGCTGGGTTGTTGGTCAACAATGGCATTCGCATGGTGGTGTTTAACTCTTGTCGGAGTGCCTATACCGCTACTTCAGACCTGGAACACGAAATTGGTGAGCAGAATTTAGCCGAAGCTTTGGTGCGGCGGGGAATTCCAGGGGTATTGGCAATGGCCGAGCGGATTCCGGATGATGTAGCGCTGACTCTGACTCGCTTGTTTTACCGCAATCTCAAGCAAGGCTATCCGGTGGATCTGAGCTTGAGTCGAGCCCGTCAAGGCTTAATCTCTGCCTATGGCTCGCACCAGTTGTACTGGGCCTTACCGATTCTTTACCTACATCCTGAGTTTGATGGGCAGTTGATCACCGGAAATGTTCCTGATCTTTACAGTGCTGCCCAAGAAATGGCGACCGCTCGTTGGCGGAGCCCCAGCGATCGCACCGCAAGCCGATTGCCTGACGAATCTCTACCCGATCTCAATGATGAAGAGGCATTTGCAGGCGCAAAATTCTCAATTGACAGTTTAGGTGGAGATTTAGAAGATGATCCCTATGACTACAGCGACGAAGACTTTAGTGATCTAGATGACTTGGAGTTTGAGGATGAGTTTGCCTCTGAAGCTGACTCAGCCATCGTCGCTGAGTTGATTGGGGAATTGGAGCGAGAAGAACCTTTCCGACCTGCCGCCACCGAAAACCTGGCAGGAGAATCGCCGCGATCGCCGACTCTAGATCGACCCAATTCCACGAGACCTCAGCCTAGCGCTCCAGCCACTCCTCCGAAACCGCCATCCTCGACTAGCACCGCTGCGAACTCAGCACTTGATCCTCGTCTAAGCCAAGTATTTTCTGATTTAGATCAAGGACTGGCGGCTCCCCCCAATCTCAGTGACGCGATCGCCGCAGCCAGAAAAGCGATTCAAGTGAATCCTAATGATGTGGATGCCTACAACCAGCTAGGCTTGGCGCTGTATCGGCAAGGCAACTTCCTAGATGCGATCGCTGCTTACGAAGCCGCCCTCAAGATTAACCCCAGCCTAGCTGAGGTGTATAGCAATTTGGCTTTGGCCCTTTATAAGCAAGGTAAGGTCGCAGAGGCTAGAACGGCTTATCAACAAGTAGTGAGTTTGTCGGCCCTAACGGGCGGTGCGAATTCAGCTTCGGGCGGTTACTCCAACCGACAGTCGCAATTTCCTCGGCGAGATTCCAGCCGTTGGGGTGCTTGGTGGCAAAATCCGCGCCGACGCTCTAGATTGTGGCTGGTTTTAGTGGCAGCAGGAGCCACCGCGATCGCCTTATTTGGTTTCTGGTGGTTCCAGCGAAACCGCAGCCCCCAAATCTCGATCCCAGCGCTGCCTGAGGCAACACCGAATAGTGCTAGCAACTCCTTTGCCATCGACCCACAGACTAACCAAACCACCCTCGACCTCAAAACCACCAACACCGCCACTGTCACCGCCGCAGCCATCGATTACTTGAGCCGCAAGCAACTAGTGGCAGGACAACAGGCGATCGCGGAATTGCTCGATCGCGGGGCTTTACCGCAAGCCAGTGCGGCTTTGGCTGCTGTGCCAAATACGGTGATTGATGATCCAGCGGTGAGTTTTCTGCGCGGTCGCCTAGCGTGGCAATCGATGCAGACGGGCAACCAAGATTATAGTGTGGACGATGCTCGGCGGTATTGGGAAACGGCGGTGCGTCAACAAGCTGAAGCTGAGCAACCGAATGCCGCCACCTTGGCCCTCTATCAAAATGCTTTGGGCTTTGCTTACTACGCCGAAGGCAACTGGGAGCGAGCCAACCGGGCTTGGTTCCAAGCGCTTTACCTGCAAGAAGAAACCCAAACCAATACCCCGCCCACTGGGGCTGAAACTGGCATCACTGCCACTGGAGCTTCTACTTCAGGCACCCCTGCAACTGTAAAGCCGACCAATCAGGAAAATCTGATGGCCTATGCGGGTTTAGCACTCGTGCTAGCCAAGTCAGCCCAAAATCAGCCTGCCGAACAGCGCACCAACTTGCAAAATGAAGCAGCCAAGCTGTATCAAAAAGTGATGGCTGAGAATCCAGTCGCTTTCCAGCCAGATGCCTTAAGTAAAAATTGGATGTGGACCGAAGCAGCGATTAAAGATTGGGCGGCTTTAGCCAAACTGCAACCACCATCCTAAATTGAACGGGCAAGGAATTGTGAAAAGTGACAGCAGAGCGGCTATAGCAGAGAAGAAAGTGGCTTTTGCTTGCGAATGTCCATCATCTCGGCCAAGCTGGCTTCGCCCCAATCTAGGGGGTGGCTTTCGTCCTCTGGCACCACAGTCACCACTGGCTCTATCACCACTGAAGTAGCGGGGTAAGTGGCTGGCCGCATTCTTGTGGTTTCTGCTTGGAAGACGGTGCCAGCTGGAGCACTGCCTCGCTTCACTGCTGCCGCTGCTTTTTTGCGACGCACAGACGGACTAGACTGGCGAGTGGCTTTACCCGGTTGCCGTTGTGGTGTGGCAGTAAGCCGTGAAGTAACAGCTCTTGGTTTCGGTTTGGCTGGGGATGACTGAGACCGAGACCCTAACCGCTCAAGTTGCCGCGAAATTAGGACAGAACCCGCTGCACAACCCAGGGCCACAGCCCCAAAGAGCCATAAGTTGGAATCAAATTCAGGAATTTGGGTTGGTTGGGGCTTCGCTGGAGCCGTCACTAATTCTGGCTCCGTCGGCTCTAGCGGACCCGGATAGATTAGCCCTTTGAGAGCGATGCCTCCCATCAGTAGCACCAGGACTAAAGAGGCTCCCCAAAGGATAAAAGGGCGCTTTTGTAGGAGTTGCATGGCCGTATCCAAAAGCTGTTGCTGAATCCGTTGGGGATGAGTCTGGTTAACCATCGCTTTTCTTCTTGGCTAGGAAGTCCAAATTGTTTGGGAGTAAGGCTCTTAGCTAGAATGCCCTGTTGCCTCTCGATTGTACTGAAGCGATCGCCTTTTAGCCAAAATTATCGCCAAAACAGGCGACTAAAAATTGCGGTTAGCTTTAGGAATGCCGCTCCTGAGCAAACTGAATGAGTTGATCTACCAACGTTGGGAAGTCAACCCCACTAGCCGCCCACAATTGAGGATACATGCTAGTCGCGGTAAAGCCAGGTAATGTATTGATTTCGTTAATCAATACTTCTCCGGTGGACTCCACATAGAAAAAGTCTACCCGTGCTAAACCTGCCGCATCCACCGCAGCAAATGCTTGTAAAGCCATTGCTTGTACCTGAGCCGCGATCGCCTCCGGTAGGGGAGCGGGAATGTGCAAATCAGCTCGCCCTTCGGTGTACTTGGTTTCATAGTCGTAGAAATCACTGGTGTAAGTGATCTCTCCTACGATAGAAGCTTGCGCCTGGTCATTCCCTAAAACTGCACATTCCACTTCTCTAGCGACGACTCCCGCTTCCACAATCAGACGGCGATCGTAACTGGCGGCACTGTCTAAGGCTGCTTCGAGTTGAGCCCGCGATCGCACCTTAGCAATGCCAACGGAGGAGCCCAAGTTGGCAGGCTTGACAAAGCAGGGATAGCCTAAGGTCGCTTCGATTTCGTCGCAGAGTTTGGGATAGACACAGGGGGTCGACCAAACTTGGGAGCGGTTGACCGTCATGTATTTGACTTGCGCCAAGCCAGCCTGAGCAAAAGCCGTTTTCATAGCAATTTTATCCATGCCCACCGCAGAGGCCAGCACCCCTGACCCCACGTAAGGCACTTGCATCAACTGCAATAAACCTTGAAGGGTGCCATCTTCGCCGTTCGGTCCATGCAGGATCGGGAACCAGACATCAATTTCGGCGGCGAGAGGGGGGAACTGCCAAAGATGAGTGCGAGTCGTGGGTGAGTCTGTTTCTTCAGAGGGCAGCGGCATACCAGACTCCAGAACTGACTGGGCAACGTCTGGAGCTTGCCAACGGCCATCTTTCTGGATATAGAAGGGCAGCACTTCGTACTTACTGGGATTTGGCTCTGTCGTTAAGGCATTGGCGATCGCCCTGGCTGAGCGAATCGAGACTTCGTGTTCTCCTGAGCAACCGCCAAACAGCAACCCCACCCGCAGCTTCGTCATGACTGAATCCTTCAACTTTTTCTCGCCACACTACCATACTCTCAATGGCTGCTTTCAGTGAACACCTGTTGGTAGTTAAACCAATAGATCCATCAGATATTTTGCTGTGACTACACTGGCAAAAGCTGCGATCGCAATCTTGAGGTAAGCGAACCGAGGAGCGAGCGTCAGAAATAGTAAAAAGTAAGCTCCTATAAAAATCCGATTGTAGCCTTGCTGAAACATTAAAATACCCATGCTGCTGACTGAGAAAAGCAGACCATAAACCAAAGCATTACCTAGAATGATTTGATTCTTTTTGGGTTGTTTGTAGACTAGAAATAAAGTTGTGAGTAATACGCTAATCAATAAAATAAAGGCACTGATTTCAACAAGATTGCCAATAATTGGTCCTATTTTGAGGGCAAAAAGAAATTTTTTGATGACTCCTCCTAAGAAAAAGTCGAAGCCTTCAATTTTGAGATCCGTAGGCTGGGGGAGTAGGCGCTGCCCCACGTAAAGGCTCCACGCTCCTAAAGGCATCCAGGCCCACAATAAATGCCTTAACTGTTGCCATTTTTGCTCATAGAAACTAGTAGCAATAAAGGCTAGCCATATCAACAGTGTGGTTTCACGAGTTAAACAGGCTGCCGCTAATAGGGTAGTAGTATAAATGGGACGAGAACGACGATAAAAGTAAATAGCAGCGACTAAGAAAAGATTATTCAGCAGGTCGGCGGTCGAGAGGGAAAGAATGATCCATACGCCTGGGACGACCAGGACAAATAATGATTGATAAACTGAGTTTGATGATTGGTAAGCGCGCAACGTGAGACCAATCAAAAAAACAATTAAAACAATTGAAACACAATTAATAGCGACTAGAGCGTAGGGAATGAATTGGGGATTGCCCAGCCCTAAAAGGTATCCCATCAGGGGATAGAGAATTCTCCGGTAGC
>DATNPE010000368.1:0-21513 GCA_036703355.1 Allocoleopsis sp.
CTTTCGCCAAGGCAGCTTGTTTGTGCAGCCCTCCTTAGGTAGAGCCTTGATCCAAGAACCTTTAGGGCGCTTTTTAGAAAAATGTGACTACCAGCTAGAACCAGGTGGCGACTACTCGTTCACGATCCGGGCTCAGCTTTAAGGCTGTGATTTATTCAGATTTAGTCAAATTTATTCGGATGCCACTAAGCGTCCTAGATAGCGCTCGATGAGCAAAATCGCCACAATATCATCTAGCGATCGCGGCGGAGTTCGCATACCTTGAGGAATGAGGCGATATATGCCTTTGGGCGGGTACATCTTCCAGTAGCGATCGCGGGCTTCCAAGCTGCTGTAGCGCTCATCTACCAACACAACTCTGAGTTCTGGTAAATCATGACTCAGCTTTTGCTTCCAAGTTTTAGCACTGGTTTGGTCGCCCATTACCACAATGGAGATTGGCAATTGTTTCTGAAGCTGTTGGATCGTGGCGATCACTTCATCCGCAGCGATCACTTGGTGGTAATGCAAAGTGCGGTCTACCCCCATCGCAGCTAAGCCACACTTGTGGCGACCAGGGTCAAAGCCTAGAATAATTGGCTGCTCGGCATCGAGTGGAGAGTTCAAGACCATGAAATTTTGCTAGTAGTCGAATCAGTAGTCAGCCATCTGAAGAAGCGGTTGGACAGAGATGCTCTGCCTGTGCACCGGACACCGCTTTATTGTAACGAGCTGTTCTCACAAATCGTCAGCGCTGAAGAAGGGACTCTCCTCGGAATCGGGCGACTCTGGCTCGACTGTCTCTTCAGGATTGGGAGCAGAGTTCTGGGGGTCAGTGCCAGCATCCTCATCAGCGTCCTCTGAAGGCGGCAAGCTGTTGTTCGGGATAGGCGTGGGATTACTAGGTGCAGCGGGTGAACTGTTGCTAGGAGTAGGCTGAGGGGGACGAGTGGGCTGAGGCAAATTGCGGCTGGTTCTTAGCACCACTTGCCCATTCTGGATCGCTAATAGCTCAACGCGAAGTGGGCCTGCGGTGTAGGTGACATCGGTTGTGACAACCCTGAGATCGAGGGGTTGGCGGTACTGCTTCAACTGTTCGGCGAAACTTAGAATTGCTGTGACACTAGGGCCGTCAGCTGCAATTTGGACACCCTCTGCTAGCACCCCTGCCCCTCTAGCCCGGAACTCGGTCGCTGCCAAGAGTAGCTCAATTCGCCTTTGAATGTCAGCCTCATTCATGTTGGAGGGATCAACGGAAGCAGCAGCAATCACATCTCCCGATAAAAACGCAACTTGATTTAGCGTGGCACTGGCAACGACCTGGACATTCTTTTCCCCCAACACATAGTTGCCAGCCGATAAGATGCGAATCACATAATCTCGGCCATCCTCAATCTGAGCAACTAGTTGTTCCACTTCGGGTCGGGTGATTTGAATAATCTGCTCGCTGACTTGGTTCGCACCAGGACGACTCAATTTGATGGCATTGCGATTGGCTTCTCGAAGCAATTGGTCTATGGCTTGCTGAGCCCCTGCTGGCGAGACAATCCGTACTACACCTGCCGACAAAACTTGTCCCCGGAAAATGGCCACATTGCCTTGCCGCAGAGTTTCGTAGCGGGCTTGGTAGTACTGATAGTACTGCTGCAAGGTTTGAACGGCTTTTTCCAAATCAGCCTGTTGAATCTCTAAGTCTCTGGTTTCTTGGAGTAACTTTTTGCGTTCCTCATCCAGTCGAGCAATTTCGGACCGTAACCCCGTGGCTTGCCGTGACACAGTACTGAGCTGTGCCTGAGTGCGATTGAGTGCTGCTTCAGTACGGTCTTTGGCATCTTCAATCCGGGCTCTCTCAGCTTCGGCTCGGCTAAGTTGGTTCTGGGTTTGATCCAGTTGTGCTTCGGTACGGGCTCTTTCGGTCTCGACTCGACCTAACTGGGTTTGGGTGCGGTTAAGCTGTGCTTCTGTGGCGGCTTGCCGAGCGATCGCGGCTTTCAGAAATAAATTAATGCGATCGAGTCGTTGTTGGGCTGAGACTTGCTCAGCGCGAGCTTTGGTCAGTTCTTGCTCAACCTGATTTTTTTGAGTTTTGGCTTGCTCTAAACCTTGCCGCGCCTCTGATAAGCTTTTCTGAATCTTACCGAGTTCAAAGACTCCGGTTCGCAGTTGGTCACTCACTGCAAACAAAATGGCAAGCGTAGATGCAGAAATGATGCCACCCGTGACAATCGTGACCAGAACAGCCGTTTTGCGGGGACGCAGGTTGAACAAGCTGAGGCGGGCTTTACCCACGCGCGTACCGATGCGATCGCCAACCGTTGCGATCACACCCCCCAACACCAGAATTGCCACAATTAAGATGTACCCGCTGGTCATCTACCCTCAGGAAGCCATTTGGCTCACACCAACTCAGATACAGCCTATCTCATGCCCTGAAAGTTTTGTGTGCCAATTCCATGTCAGAGCCAACACAAGTCAAGGTTGCAGCAGTTGCAGCCACTGACCCAACATCTAGAGAGTTGCATCGTCCTCCTGTTTCGCAGGGATAGCTGCATGGCCCCCTGACGGCTGAGAGCTACATCCAAGTCGCCGTAAGCGCTTGTTACTATCAGAGGTTAACCATAGCAGATCAACTGAACTGTTGGCTGAGAGCAACAGGATTATGCACAGTAATCTTTTTCTTGTGGATGGAAATCATCTTTTCCTGCCGCAGATCTCCTAAGAGGCGAGTCACGGTAACGCGGGTAGAACCAATGGCTTCAGCGATCGCCTGGTGGGACAACTTCAGATCAATCGTGATCCCGTCATTGCTCGGAACGCCGAAATCACGACAAAGAATCAGCAAGAAGCTGACCAGCCGTGATCCCATATCCCGGTGCGCTAAAGTTTCAATCATCATCTCCGTCTGCAAGATCCGCGAAGATAGACCTTGCAACATCAACATGGAAAGCTCTGGGTTATCTTTGAGCGCTTTCTCCACCTGCTCAATGGGCACTGAAAGCAGCTCGACTGGGGTAAAGGCGACCGCGTGATAAAAGCGATCGGAGCGGTTGCCAGTAATCAGCGACAGCACCCCAAACACACTATTTTCTCGCAGCAGCGCCACGGTAATCTCTTCACCTGCTTCATAAACGCGAGACAGCTTCACCGCACCTTTGACTAAAAAATAGACCCGCTCCGCTGGATCACCGGGGAAGAAAATTGTCTTGCCCCGCTCAAACGTTTCGATCACGGGAGGAAATGCTCCGCCCCCCAACTGACGAAACACAGATACTAAAGGCCGATCCTGCGTCATTACCATATCCTTTTACCTTTCCGATGCCCTTCTTCAACCTTCTTGGGCCGCTCGTCTGGTGATGAACCTTATGAAGGTGAGCCTACTGTAAGCAATTGATGACTTTAGAACACTTAAACTTACTCCAGAGTCATTTTTTGTTCAATTTGATACACAATCTTCGAGCAATGCCAATGCTCTAAGACTGTAAGACTCTGATCTAACGAATATGGGTGAACAATGACAGCGGTCTGCGTACCATTTAGACCATATCTCAGGAAGTTCTGAGATGGCTAAGTTGTAACAGTCCTCAAGACGGCAAAAGAAAGCCTTAGCTAATTAGATTGGCTATCTTTAAACCCCCATCTTTGAGTATTCTCCTATTACTTGGACTTTGTTAAACATCACACAGCTCTCTAGCGGCGTGATGCTGACCCAGTTCGCACAACTTGATTGGCCTTGAAATAGAGATTGCTATGTTGGATTTAACTGGAAAGAATGCCTTAGTCACAGGCATTGCTAACAACCGTTCCATTGCTTGGGGCATTGCCCAACAACTCCACAAAGCGGGGGCTAATTTGGGTGTCACCTATCTACCCGATGAACGGGGCAAGATGGAGAAAAAGGTGGCAGAACTGGTTGAGCCTCTACAACCCAGCTTGTTTGTGCCTTGCAATGTGCAAGATGACGCTCAAATTCAATCTACATTTGAGGCCGTCAAGGAAAAGTGGGGCAAGCTGGACATTTTGGTTCACTGCCTAGCCTTCGCTAATAAAGATGATTTGTCCGGCGATTTTAGCGGTACGACGCGGGAAGGATTTAAGACAGCGCTCGATATCAGCACCTATTCGCTGATTCAACTCAGTGGTGCCGCTAAACCCCTAATGACGGAAGGCGGTAGCATCGTCACCCTCACTTATTTGGGTGGGGTGCGCGTGGTGCCTAACTACAACATTATGGGGATCGCCAAAGCGGGTCTGGAAATGAGCGTCAAATATTTGGCCTCCGAACTAGGGCCTCATAACATTCGTGTCAATGGCATTTCGGCGGGGCCAATCAGAACTTTGGCTTCTTCTGCGGTTGGTGGCATTCTCGATATGATTCACCACGTCGAGGAAGTGGCTCCCCTACGTCGCACCGTCACCCAGCTAGAAGTGGGCAATACCGCAGCATTTCTCTGTAGCGATCTCTCCAGCGGGATTACGGGCCAGATCCTCTATGTTGATTCTGGCTATGAGATCATGGGGATGTAGTTGTTGCTATTGAGCGGCTCTTTCAGCGATCGCATCAGCAACTCGATTAGTTTGGCCTGCCTGTGCAGGCTGCAACCTCCCTTTTGTGTCCTCACCTCCCAGTATTGAGCAAGGCCCATGCAGACCAGCATTCATGAAACGTCTTCCCCAGAGAATCACAATCCCCTTGAGCAGACCCACGGGTCGCCGTTAGAAGCAGCCTTGGCAGGACGGGTGGCTTCAGTCAGCCGCAAGACGGGTGAGACGGATGTGCATGTGACGATTAATTTGGATGGACAAGGTCGCTGTGTGGCAGCCACAGGCATTCCATTCCTTGACCACATGCTGCATCAGATTGCTTCGCATGGGCTGTTTGACCTGGAAGTCCGAGCCACAGGTGATATAGAAATTGACGACCACCACACCAACGAAGATGTCGGCATTACCCTAGGACAGGCGTTGGCTAAAGCCTTGGGCGATCGCAAAGGCATTGTTCGCTTTGGTAACTTTTTGGCTCCTCTAGATGAGTCTCTCGTGCAAGTGGCGCTCGATCTATCTGGTCGGCCTCACCTCAGCTACGGCTTGCAAATTCCCACTGAGCGAGTCGGCACTTATGACACGCAACTGGTGCGGGAGTTCTTTGTGGCATTGGTCAACCACAGCCAAATGACGCTGCACATTCGCCAGTTGGATGGCATCAACTCTCACCACATTATTGAAGCGACGTTCAAGGCTTTTGCTCGCGCCCTGCGGATCGCGACCGAAACCGACCCGCGTCGGGCTCACACCATTCCTAGTTCTAAAGGCGTGTTGTAATTGCGATCGCTCAGAAACTTCAACTGCTGGTAGAGCATGGTGATTTGGGGGAGCTGTACCCCCGCAGATTGAGCCGCTCGTAAGGGGTTACCAAAGATGGCTTCGACTTCTAGGGGTCTGCCTTCGTCGTAGTCGATCTTCATGCTGGTGCGGTAGGGTTTCATCTTGACGGTGTCGTCCAGCATTTTTTGAATGAAGTCAGTGGCGATCGCGCGGCCTTGGGCTTGGGCACCCAGGGCAACTTCTCGCATCAATTGCTCTGCTAAAGCATAGGTGTGGCGATCAGCCATCAGCGCATCGGTGGTGGCATTGAGAACCACAGACAATCCATTGAAGGGAATATTCCAAACCAGCTTGCGCCAGCGGGCGAGCAACAGATCCTCTGCCAGATGAATTGGAATGCCTGCTTGTTGAAAGTCTTGGGCAATCTGAGCCATGCGTTCTGTCATGCCGCCCGCTTGATAATTGGCAGCATATTCTCCTAAAGTGATCGCGCCATAGTCCAAATGGCGAATATGACCAGGACCGATTTTGTTAGAGCAAATAAAGCAGAGTCCGCCCATGACTCGTTCAGCTCCCACAATTTCAGCGACTTCCGCTTCTAAACCCAGACCATTTTGCAGCAGTAACACCACGCCGTTTTCTTTCAGCACTGGGGGCAGCAGCTTGGGCAGTAAATGATTGTGGGTGGTTTTGAGGGCGACGACTACCACATCACAAGGTGGCATCTGCTCAGCTTCTCGGTAGGCATGAACTTGGGAGAGGGTGAAGTTGCCCTCAGGCGACTCAATCACTAATCCTTGCTGCTGCACCTGCTCGTAGTCGCTTCTCAGCAAGAAATGAACTTCTAAACCTGCTTGTTGCAGTCGCGCTCCATAAAAGCCACCCAAAGCTCCTGTGCCTAAAATTGCATAGCGACGATTGGGCACAGCACCCAAAGATGCCCCCATTGCTCCCACTCCCTGTCTACTCTTACTTTTCAAACATACTGTAATGAGGGGATGGCACCCTAGCGATCGCTTGGCTTTATCGATCGCTAGGTGGATTTAGAGACAGGCTAGAGAACAGGCGGCTATCATAGTAAACATTGATATTTATTAAAAATTATCAATGATTGTTTCTGAATCTGGTTGGTCCAAAATCAAAGCATCTTTGACAGAAAAAGTTTTCTTTGGACAGGAGCCGAGCGCAGAGTTAACAGCCATTCTGTTGGTTTACTTTGTGCAAGGGATTCTCGGCTTGGCTCGCTTAGCCATTAGCTTCTTTCTCAAAGATGAGTTAGGAATTGGCCCAGCACAAGTCTCGGCTTTGATGGGAATTGCGGCGCTGCCCTGGATGATCAAGCCTGTGTTTGGCTTCATTTCCGATGGCTTGCCGATCTTTGGCTACCGTCGCCGTCCTTATTTGATTTTGTCGGGGTTGCTGGGAGCGGCTTCTTGGGTTGCCTTAGCTACTGTGGTGCATACTGCTTGGGCTGCCACACTGGCGATCGCCCTCAGCTCTCTGTCAGTAGCAGTTAGCGACGTGATTGTGGACTCGTTGGTGGTAGAACGTGCCCGCGAGGAGTCGGTGAGTGCCGCAGGATCATTGCAGTCGCTCTGTTGGGGTTCCTCGGCCCTAGGCGGGCTGTTGACCGCTTACTTTAGTGGCTCGTTGCTCCAGCAGTTTGATACGCACACCATTTTTGCCATTACGGCTTCCTTTCCTCTGATTGTTTCGGCAGTAGCAGGGATGATTGCCGAGGCACGAGTCAGCGCCAAGCCCGATTGGTCGGTGGTGAGGCACCAATTGGGGCAGCTCCGCCAAGCCGTGACCCAAAAGGCAATCTGGCTACCCACGGCATTTTTGTTTTTGTGGCAAGCCACACCCACTGCTGATTCTGCCTTTTTCTACTTCACGACGAATGAGCTGGGGTTTCAGCCAGAATTTCTGGGCCGTGTACGGCTAGTCACCAGCGTTGCCTCTTTGGTGGGTATTTGGTTATTCCAGCGGTTCTTCAAAGAAGTTCCGTTTCGCACCTTCTTTGGCTGGACGACGTTACTTTCGGCAGTGTTGGGCATGAGTATGTTGCTGCTGGTGACCCACACCAACCGAGCCTTAGGCATTGATGACCATTGGTTCAGCTTGGGCGACAGCCTAATTTTGACCGTGATGGGACAAATTGCCTATATGCCTGTCTTGGTGTTGGCAGCGCGTCTCTGTCCTGCGGGGGTGGAAGCGACTTTGTTCGCCTTGCTAATGTCAATTACAAATCTAGCGGGGCTCGTGTCCTACGAACTGGGGGCCATGTTGATGCACTGGCTGGGGATTACTGAAACTAATTTCAGTAGTCTCTGGTTGTTGGTGCTGATTACCAATCTCAGTACTTTGTTGCCGTTGCCGTTTTTAGGCTGGCTGCCAGGAACCGATCCCAAGGTAGCAGAAAATGCAAGTTTGGCAGCAACTCCAGCGGTGGAGCGCGACCTGGCTGCCACTCGGCAACTCGGCCAGCCATTTTTGCCAGATTTGATGTCGGAATGGGTGCCGCAGTCGATGCGGGAACCAATTGAAGACACGATCGATTGATTATTTTCTGCTTCTCAATTTTTTAACTCGTTTTAATTAAATTTCGCTGAACCCGGACTATGCAGAGTTTTCAGCTCCAAGAGCGCGCCACAACTGTTCCCATTGATGGTTATAGTCGCCAAGATTGGCAAAAGGGATATCGCTCCTTACGCAAGGAGTATGACTACCAAATTGATGAGGTCGAGGGTCAGATTCCGCTTGAACTCCATGGCACTTTGTTCCGCAACGGCCCAGGCTTGCTAGATGTGAATGGTCAGTCGTTGCACCATCCCTTTGATGGCGACGGCATGATCTGCGCGATCGCCTTTAAGGATGGCCAAGCCCATTTCCGCAATCGCTTTGTCCGCACCGAAGGTTTTCAGAAGGAACAAAAAGCGGGCAAGATTCTCCATCGTGGCGTGTTTGGCACTCAAAAGCCAGGAGGACTGCTAGCTAACGCTTTTGACTTCAACCTCAAAAACATTGCCAATACGCAAGTGATTTATTGGGGTGGCAAGCTATTAGCACTCTGGGAAGCAGCAGAGCCACATCGCCTCGATCCGCAAACCCTAGACACTTTAGGTAAAGACTATTTGGATGGGGTTTTGTCGCCAGGTTCTGCCTTTGCCGCTCACCCCTGGATTGACCCTAGTTCCGTTCAAGATGGTGGCGAGCCTTGTTTGGTCAACTTTGCGATTAAACCAGGCTTATCGACGAATATCACGATCTACGAACTGAATCCAGCGGGTCAAGTGGTACGGCAGTCGGTGCACTCGGTGCCTGGGTTTGCCTTCATTCACGATTTTGCCATCACCCCCAACTACTGCATCTTCTTCCAGAATCCGGTGCACTTCAATCCCTTGCCCTTTGCCTTGGGATTGCGCGGAGCCGCCGAGTGCATCAAGTTCCAGCCAGAGCACCCCACCCGGATTTTGGTGATTCCTCGGCGAGCTTCAGAGTCGATGCAGATTCTAGAAACTCAGTCTGGATTTGTGTTTCACCATGCCAATGCCTTTGAGCAAGATGGCTCGATCTACATTGACTCGGTTTGCTACGAATCCTTCCCCGAAGTAGAACCTGGCTCCGATTTCCGAGAGGTCGATTTTGACAGCTTAGCGCCGGGACAACTGTGGCGGTTTCATCTGGATCTGGCAGGTAAGCGAGTGGAACGACAACTGGTGGAAAGCCGTTGTTGTGAGTTTCCCTTTGTACATCCATCGAAAGCAGGTCGTCCTTATCGCTATGCCTATTTGGGCGCAGCTCATGCAGCCACGGGGAATGCCCCACTGCAAGCGATTTTGAAAGTGGATTTAGAGTCAAGCGATCGCCAACTTTGGAGCGCTGCCCCTCACGGCTATGTGGGTGAACCCGTATTTGTGCCGCGATCGGGTTATAACGAGCAAGGTCTCCCTCAGGCTGAAATGATGGGTTCAGAAGATGACGGTTGGGTGCTGAGCCTGGTGTATGACTCTAAACGAGAGCGATCGAGCGTGGTGATTTTGGATGCCCGCGACCTCAACCAAGGGCCAGTGGCGCGGTTACATCTGAAGCATCATGTGCCCTACGGCTTGCATGGTAGCTTCACTCCAGAATACTTTGGGGCGCGCGATCGCTAGATGGGATTGTGTGACTAAACCTATATGCTGCCTCGATTGAAATTGACCGCAGCTAGAGCTGGCTTGGCAAGAGGACAGTCTTCTGTGAAGCCAGCTTTTGAAATTACCCCTGCAATGATGAAAGTTGTGCAGCTTTAGAATTTATTTGTAAAGGTACTCATCGCACTGGGAACTCTACGGATAATCGTTGTGTTCCTGCTATGACCCTTCTGGATGATATTGCGCTGATTCGGCAGTTTGTCAAAGGTGAAACGACTTTAGCGGCTAACCAGAACTTGCGAGTTGAATCTGCCTTCAACGCCTTGCAATTGCTGGTCAAGCGCCGAGGTGTGATCGCGACTGCCCAACTCAATGACGGTAAAGTTAGAGCTATTTTAGCCAGAGCCGAATCAGAATACTGGGGCTTGCTGCATCAGGTCGCCCAGGAGCATGGCCTCATGCCAGCGGACGTGCAAGATCAAGCAGGCTGGATGAAATATGAGGGCCGTCCGATCCCAGAAGGGTATCAGGTCAATTACACAGAATCGCGATTACTCTGGAAGGAATGGTGGGTCCGCAGCCGCCAAAGCCCCAACCGAGCCATTCAGCTTAATCTTTTGATTTTTGTGGCCAAGCGACAGCAGTGGTATCCGATTCGAGAGATTATTTGCCACGAAGGCACGCTTTACATCAAGACTTTAGTGGCTGAGTTGGTTTTGCTGGCCAATGATTCAGTAGTTTGGCTCAACCAAATGGTCCCCGCTGGAAATGCAGCCCCATCTGAGCCAAGCGCGCCGCCTCAGCCAGCTCACTCAGAGTCCCGTCCAGCCCAGCTTCCGAGAAATCATTTAGCGTCACGAACCACTGCTGAACCTGAGGGCGATCGCGCTCAGCCTGTCAGCCCACCTGCTTTTGATCAAAATGCTTGGGCCAAAGCTACAACTGCAAGTGTTTCATCTGCTGTAGCTGCCTCGCCGCGATCGCCTGCTGGCACTCCGACCCATCCCTCTGCAACTGCGACCACAGCAAAACTGCGTGGTGTCGTCCGGGTGAGTCAAAATCGGCTTTACATTCAAACGGCTGTGGGTGAAGTCGTGGTGGAAGGCGCAAACATGAGGTTTTGGTTAAACGGCAGTACCAGCGAAATTCACTCCAAAATGACCTAAATCCTCTCAGTGGTACTGATCCTAGTTGAGCTAGTTTTACGGTTTATCTTAAAGAATTGATGAACTTTTAGCGCTAGCTATAGCTGTTTTTTGGCAACTGCATGAAGATCGGACAGCAAAGCCCGTGAAGTTACTTAGGTATTGTTGCTCCCCCATCGCCTAGGCCATCTGATCTCGGCCCACCGTTACAGGCCGATCAGTACAGCCGCTTCGGTGCTCGTACTGCAAAGACTTGATGGGAATTGTGTTAAGACGGTGTAACACAGTAGGCCATAACTAAGGTTGCAACGCTACCACCGGAATGTAAGTCGGTTCTTCTTACTCGTTGAAGTTCTCCAGGTTGCCACTATGAGATTCAGCATTGTGATCACAACTTACAACCGTCTGTCTTTGCTGAAGCGGGCGATCGCCTCAGCTTTAGATCAAACGGTTGCTTGTGAAGTGGTCGTTGTCGATAACTGCTCCACTGATGGCACCGAAGAATATGTGCGTAGCTTAGGCAATCAAGTCGTGTATCATTGCAATCCTGCTAACTTGGGTCATTCTGGCGCAGTGAATGCGGGCGTTAAAGTGGCTAAAGGCACTTGGATTAAGCCTGTAGATGATGACGATTATTTAGCGCCTAACTGCATTGAGGAAATGAGCAAGGCGATCGCCCTACGTCCTGAAGCGGTTATTTGCTCCTGCCAAGCGGCCCAAGTGGCTCACAACGGCACTGAACTCAGCAGAACCCGACAGGTCGGACCCGGACAAGCCTTCTACATTCCCCAAGAAGATATTCATTACGGGATGTTGTTAGAGCAAGTTCCCTTCGGCACACCGATTCAAGTAGCGTTTCGTAGAGATGCCTTTTTAGAATCTGGCGGTTGGGATACCAGCCTCACCAGTTGCGATGACATTGACTCTTGGATCAGAATCGCGCAATACGGCGATGCTCTTTTCATCAATCAGTGTTTGACCTATCGCACGGTTTGGCCCGGTGGGTATGACCAAAAAATTGCGCTAGCAACTCGCATGGATACCAATATCCTGATGAAGGAAAAAATTCATGCTTTGGTGAATGAAAAATATCGCTCTGCCATTCCAGCCATTCAAGACATCCGTCATTATCTACGTTTGCATTGGGGTCTGGTGGCCTTGAAACAACGAAAAGTCACTAATGCAATGCAGATGGCTCTACCCGCTACAGTCTCTGCCGCAGCCTGGAAACTACTGTGGGCTGCTCGCAAAGGCCATCAACCCAATCCAGCGGTTCGTAAGCTAGTTTTACTGGATACTCACGATGCCACGAAAAGAAACATGCTGATCAATGCTTGATGGTGGCAGCTACGCTGATTTCAGGTCAATCAAAAAGCAGGGAATCGCTTAAAAACTCCCTGCTTTGAATCACATTCACTCAGCTCTCAAATCTCAGTGCACTTCTGGTATGGCGCTAAATTCTGGCTCCTTCAGGTAAAGGTCTACCCTTAGGCTCGGGTAGAGCAGGACGGCGCTCATAGGGTGTAGGAATATATTGCACAGTGGGTCTGCCACCCTGAGGCTGCGGGTATAGCTCCATTAAGTTGTAGATTGAGTTGGGCAAGCCTACGGTAATTGGCAGTCCTAACTCTGTTGCTTCTTCTACAGTTACTGGATAATCGTGAGTGACTTTTCCGGTGGTCAAGGTATCAACAATTGACTCAATTTTGTCATCAGCAATTTTCTGCTGAGGTACGTTGTCTTTAAGCAGCGTTCTCACGAATCTCTGTACCTGTTGGATAGCTTTGCGAGACAGGTCTGCCATGATCAATGTTTGATCATCAATATCACTAATGGGCTTTTGTTCTACCACTTTTAAGACACTAGCAGCAGGAAAGTTGCCTAACTGGGGGTCCACAGGACCAAGCACAGCATTCGCATCCATGACAATTTCATCCGCCGCTAAAGCCAGCATGGTGCCGCCGCTCATAGCATAGTGAGGCACAAACACGGTCACTTTAGCGGGATGGCGAATCAGCGCTCTCGCAATTTGTTCGGTAGCGAGTACCAAGCCCCCCGGAGTGTGCAGCACCAAGTCAATGGGCACGTCGGGCGGGGTGAGACGAATAGCCCGAAGAATCTGCTCTGAATCCTCAATTGTGATGTAGCGGGAGAGCGGAATTCCTAATAGATTGATCGATTCTTGTCGGTGAATCAACAAAATCACGCGGCTATTACGTTGTTGCTCTAGCCCTCGCAACGCTTGCAAGCGAGAGGATTCGACGCGGCGACGCTGCCACATGGGTTGGAGAGAAGAAATTAATAGAAAAACCCAGAATAGATCTAAAAAGCTAAAAGTCATTGGATGAATTGCCAATAAATAGCATTAATCAGAAAGCTCTTTTATTATTTCAATTCAAACAAAAACTGGGTTCTATCTGAGGAATTAAACTATTCTCTTAAAATTGAGCTACTGAAGTGAATAGCAGCGAGAAAAAGCCAACCAGCGATCGCTTTGATGTTTCCAAGAACACCCTTTTAATACACACTATTTTTGGATTTGTCTGGCGATTGCATGGCTCTATAAACACACAGCGTGATTTTCTTATATTTTTATTACCTAATACCCAGACTCTACCAACAGGTTTACAACTTGAGGCTGAGGATAAAAATTTTTCTCTGTCCTTGGAAGAATAGTTTTGCCAGCTCAAGACAACTATGCTGAGCTTGTTTAGTTAAGTTTTTAATCTTGTTTGAGGACATTCTGATGGATAACAAAACTCCTAAAACATCCCCCGGTCTAGATAGTCATGAGAGAGCTGAAGTAGATACTTACGATCGCGGTATTGTTCCTGCTGAAACTGCAGCGCGTAAAGAAAGAGAAGGCAGCGCCTTTAAGCAGCACCCAACTGAACTGAGTCAACAGCACGCCAGAAATGACGACGAAACTGATACTGGGAGTGTCAGAACGACAGACGGTTACACCACCGATAGAGAAGGCTTAATTAATAACTACGCGATCGAGCCTGAAATGTATGTCAATGAGCCAGGAGACCTGCGAGAAAAGGAAGAACAGCTAAAAGCTGAGCGGGCTGGAGAATTGAGTGAGGCTAACCAGGACAAAGAAGGTGATCTGTCGATGGAAAATGACAATCGTGGTCGTGGCCCTGGAATCATCTAGATTCGCTGGTGTTGACCACAGATTTCTAGAAGTTGGAGGGGGTGTAGCGGTACGCCCCTTTTTTATTGGGCCTTTTTTACTGAGGTTGAATTAAGTGAGAGTAGCCAATTAGCTTTGAGCCACACCATCTTGGCGAGCTGCACTCTGGACTGCCGCAGCCACCGAGGGAGCCACCCGCTCATCAAACACAGAGGGAATAATGTATTCGCGGTCGAGGTCTGAGGGTTTGATCAGCGAAGCGATCGCAGCGGCCGCTTCCAGGTACATACTGGTGGTCAAAGCTGCGGCACGACAATCGAGTGCGCCCCGGAAGATCCCCGGAAAGGCCAAAACATTATTGATCTGGTTGGGGTAGTCACTGCGGCCAGTTGCCATTACTGCCACATCAGCCGCTACCAATTCAGGTTGAATTTCTGGAATCGGATTGGCCATCGCAAACACAATCGGCTCACTGGCCATCGATCGCACCATGTCAGGCGTTACAACTCCAGGCGCACTCACGCCTAAGAACACATCTGCCCCCACCAAAGCATCAGTCAAGGTGCCACTTTGAGCCACGGCAAATTCTCGCTTCTCTGGCGTTAAGTCTTTGCGATCGCCACAGAGTAAGCCTTTAGAGTCGCACAGGTAAATCTGGGTTGCGCCTGCTTTCTCCAAAAGACGCGCGATCGCCACACCTGCTGCCCCCGCCCCATTAATCACAATCCGCACTTGGTCTAAAGGTTTGTGGACTAACTTCAGGGCATTGGTGAGAGCCGCTAAAGTGACGATCGCCGTGCCATGCTGGTCATCATGAAACACAGGAATATCCAGTTCTCGGCGCAGACGGTCTTCAATTTCAAAGCAGCGGGGAGCAGAAATGTCTTCTAAATTGATGCCGCCGAACACGGGAGCAATATTTTTCACCGTTTCCACGATCGCATCGGTATCTTGAGTTGCTAAGCAAATAGGAAAGGCATCAATTCCAGCAAATTCCTTAAATAGCATCGCCTTGCCCTCCATCACAGGCAGCGCCGCCGCAGGTCCCAAATTCCCCAACCCCAAGACAGCACTACCATCTGTCACAACCGCGATCGCATTTTGTTTAATCGTCAAGTTATAAGCTTGCTCAGGGTCTTGGGCGATCGCACTACAAATTCTCCCCACACCTGGTGTATAGGCCATCGCTAAATCTCCCTGGTTCTTCAGAGAAATTTTGCTCTCAACCCGGATTTTGCCGCCCCGGTGCAAGTTAAAGGTGCGATCGTACACATTCACTACCTTGATTTCTGGCAGCTCTTTGACCGCTTGCACAATCGTTTCAGCATGTTCAGTGCTGGCGGCATCAATGGTAATATCACGCAAAGAAAATTGACGGGTTTGCTCAATCAAATCAATATGGCCCAAATTACCACCTGCTAAGGCGATCGCGTGGGTAACAGTTGCCAACATCCCCGCCCGATTGGGCAGTTGAAACCGAATCGTTAGGCTAAAACTAGGATTAGGAGTTAAGTTCACCATGATGCTGTCGTTGCCTCTGCTGACTCAAAAACATAGTTAGATTGGAGGAAGGGCAAAGTTGTAGTCTTCCTTAGCTTAGAAAAATTCCAAACTCGCAATTGTACTGAGTTGCACTTCCAGGTTTTAATTGCCACAATGCCCAGCCTTTACACCGAAATTGAAATTGATGCCCCAAAACAAAAGGTTTGGCAAGCGCTCGTGCAAAAAGAACAGTGGATGTACTGGAATACTTTCTTGTACGACTGTGATGCATCGCGCCCTTTGCAGCAGGGCCAGGAGGTTTTACTTTCGCTACGCAGAATTCCGGGTGAAGAAGAAACTGACTTTGAGCCTTTAGTCACTTTAATGCAGCCAGAAGTTTGCTTAACTTGGTTCTCGGCCATCCCTGGCTTGCAGAACGAACATGTATTTGAGCTACAAGAAATTGATCGAGGGCGCACTAAGTATATTCATAGAGAAACCTTCTCAGGGTGGCTGGCTCGCGTCTTTTGGCCTTTTATTCGAGCTGACGAGCAACAGGGCTTAAAGCGAATGGCCCTGGAACTCAAGCAATATGTAGAAAGCCGCTGAAGGTGAAACGGTTCATTAAAATACTGTCAAAATCTAGCATCTACCTTCTCTAGGTGGGCATACTGAACTCATAACGAGTTGGCTTATACCAAAGTCTTTACTACCTAGGAAAGTAAGCGCTGCCTGAAGCAAATAACCATTGATTCTTCTGCGTCGAGCCTCTATTTATATTGTGATTTTAGTTAGCCCCCTCCAAGCCTCTCTCTTCTCAGCCAGTTATCTAGTTCTGACTTTTTGGCTCATCAGTGTCTATAGGGTTTACACAAGCATGGGCCGCCAAACCTACGCCCTGCTTAGGCTTCAATTAGGATCGCGATATGAATAACAACGGATGGGCTGGTAGGCGCTTCCACTGGTTGCAATATGGCGTTGCTGTATTAGCAGTTGCAGCTGCAACTGGAGTGCGAGTGCTGCTCAATCCGTTGTTGAGTGATACTGCCCCATTCTTGCCATTTATCTTAGCGGTGCTCTTGAGTGCCTGGTATGGCGGGCTAGGGCCAGGTTTGCTCTCAACAGGCTTCAGTGCTGGCGTTATTCATCACCTTTGGTTGAAAAGCGGAAGTACCGGGGACACTGAGTTAAGAAACTTGATTCTGTTGGGTCTGTTTTTGATAACTGGCGTGGGCCTGAGTTGGGTGAATGAGTTACTGCACCGATCGCGCAGACGCAGCGAGTCAACGATGCGAGCTTTGCGCTCCAGCGAGGAGCAATATCGGCGGTTAGTGGATGGTGTTAAAGATTACGCTATCTACTTGCTGAATCCTCAAGGTCATATCATGACTTGGAACTCAGGAGCTGAGCGCATTCAAGGCTACCGAGCTGAAGAAATTCTCGGACAGCACTTCTCCCGCTTTTACCCATCTGAAGATGTGGCTCAAGGTAAGCCAGAACAGGTTTTAGCAGCAGCGATCGCCCAAGGAAGTTTCGAAGAAGAAGGATGGCGCGTTCGCAAAGACGGTTCACTGTTTTGGTCTCATGCTTTGATCACACCACTACGGGGTGAAACCGGGCAACTCCAGGGCTTTTCGAAAGTTGTGCGGGACATCAGCGAAGCGAAGCACGACGAAGTTGTTCGGCAGCGCCACGAAGCTGAACGCAAACAAGCCGAAGCCGCTTTAAAGCAAAGTGAGGAGCAATTACGTTTAGCGCTAGATGCGTCTCAGGCAGGAATTTGGGATTGGGATCTGCAAACTGGAGCTGTCACTTGGTCCAGCAAGACTCAACAGTTATTAGGGTTAACGCCAGGGACATCTAGCAGAGCTTACGAAGCGTTTCTAGAAATTGTTCATCCTGACGATCGCGAACAGGTTATTCAAGCGGTCCGTGAAGCTTTGCAGATGAAAAAAGATTATGCCCAGGAATTCCGGGTTATTTGGGCAGATGGATCGATTCGTTGGATTGCTGGCACTGGCAAGCTGATCTTCAATGCCCAAGGTCAAGCCGTGCGGATGCTGGGCACCAAGATGGATGTGACTGAGCGCAAGCAGACCGAATTGGCTTTGCAGCAGCAGACAGAGCGCGAACGGTTGATTGGGGCGATCGCTCAACGGATGCGACAATCACTCAACTTAGAAGAAATCCTCAACACAGCCGTTGCCGAGGTCAGGCAGCTGCTCCAAACCGATCGCGTGATTATTTATGAATTTCAGGCGGATCGTAGTGGTGTCGTCGCGGTTGAGTCGGTGGCAGCCGAGTGGACTTCGATTCGGGGCACTGTAGTTCCTCCCCTAGAGGAAAAGCTGGTGGAAATGTACCAGGCAGGGCAGGTGTCCTCGGTCGCAGATGTTTATGCTGTTCAGCTACAGCCCGACTGCCTTGATCTACTAGTGCGGTTGCAAATTCGAGCAGATTTAGTAATTCCGATTCTGCAAGGCGAGGCGCTGTGGGGACTTTTAGTGGTGCATCAGTGCTCCTCACCCCGCGAATGGCAGTCTGTAGAAGTTGACTTGCTGAAGCAGTTGGCTTCTCAGCTCGCGATCGCGATTCAACAATCCCAGTTTTACCAACAGGTGCAGCAACTCAATTCCAATCTCGAACATCAGGTACAAGAGCGGATGCAGCAGTTGCAGCAAGCCCTCAATTTTGAAGCTGCTCTAAAACGTATTACCGACAAAGTCCGTGACAGTTTAGATGAAGCGCAGATTCTGCAAACAGCAGTCCGGGAACTCGCCTTAGTCTTGCAGGCAGATACCTGTAATGCAGCGCTATATGACCTGAAACAAGAAACGGCAGACGTTTGTTATGAGTACACAACCTCAACCTTTGCCTTTCAAGGACGCCGCCTGCGCCTGGAATCTTTTCCAGAAATTTATCAGCCTTTGTTACAAGGGCAATGTGTGCAGTTTTGCTCGATTATGGCTTCTTCCCGACAAGACCAATCAGCGATGTTAGCTTGCCCACTCTTAGATGACCAAGGAGTGCTGGGTGATCTTTGGCTGCGGCATCGGCAAGAGTATATTTTTACCGATCAAGAAATTCGCTTGGTCCAACAAATTGCCAACCAGTGCGCGATCGCCATTCGTCAGGCTCGGCTCTACCAAGCGGCTCAAGCTCAAGTGGAAGCGCTAGAACGACTTAATCAACTCAAAGACGACTTTCTCAGTACAGTTTCCCACGAGTTACGCACGCCAGTGGCGAACATGAAAATGTCAATTCGGATGCTGGAACTAGCACTGAAGCAAGAAGTGCCAGCGAGCGACAAACCGAACAAGTCTGAGCGCTATCTGCAAATTTTGCAAGATGAGTGCGAACGCGAAATCAGTTTAATCAACGATTTACTAGACTTGCAGCGCTTGGAAGTTGGTGTGCAACCGCTCACCTTGACCACCATTCATTTGGATACTTGGGTCACTCAGCTGATCAAGCCCTTTGAAGAACGAACACGAGCGCGACAACAAATCTTACAAGTCGAAATGGCCCCCAATTTGCCACCTCTGGTTTCGGACCTGCTGGGTCTAGAGCGCATTATGGGCGAGCTGTTGAATAATGCTTGTAAGTACACGCCACCTGGCGATCGCATTTGTCTGCACGTCCAAGCGAAAGCAGAGCAAATGCAGTTTCAAGTCGTGAATACAGGAGCAGAAATTCCAGCTCACGAACTACCACGTATTTTCGACAAGTTCTACCGAGTTCCCAGTGCTGACCCCTGGAAGCAAGGGGGGACTGGTTTAGGCTTAGCTTTGGTACAAAAACTAGCCAATCATTTGCAAGGCAATGTCTATGTAGAGAGCGCTGATCATCGCACCGCGTTTACTGTTGAGGTGCCTATGACTTTGTCAGCTGAGCTGACGGGAAAGAATTCCAACCGATAACGATACAACGCCACTGGACGAGAATTACTGAGGCCGCCTGCTTTGAAGTAGTCAGGATCTTGAGGTGAAAGATAAACGGCTGTAATTTGGTCAGCAACGATCGCTGGCTCCTCAACAGTTTTAGCTTTTTGGTAAGCGGTCGTTGTTTCTACTTGGTTAAAGTAAAGCTGCGGTGCCCCCCGAAATTGTTGCTGAAACACTTCTGTCGTAATGAATTGATCAGGTGCAGGCGTTTCGGTGGCGCGACCCGTCACAATCGACACCAACTGGCGATCGCCTCTTAGTAACGTGATTTGCCGATTCGGAGAATTGGGGTCTGTTTTAACCGCTAAAACTGCGCGATCGCCCAAATATGCTTTGGCAATATTCAAACCATTAAAGGCGCGATCGGCTACTATCTGGCTCGCCCTTTGAGGCTGAGGCAACGGTAGCGATAGCGCACCAATTGATTTAGGGGCAGCATTTGGTCCGAACCTTACCTCAAAATTGATCGGCTGCTGCAAGTACTGACGGTTACTCTCAAAACCAGGAGTGACCACTTCTGGAGCTAGCGGCGCTGCCAAATCTACCAACGTGCTAGTCACTTTCCAAGTTCCTGCCAACCACTCTGGGTAGACCAAATCACCCTTCGCAGTTTGGACTGGCGGTTGTCCTTGCCATTGGGGAAAAGCCGCAACGCGATCGCTGAGCGGACCTGCATGAGCGATTGGTTGCCACAACAGGATCAAAAGGCTGAGACAGAGGCTCCAAAGCCAAGGGCGATCGCAGAAATTCCAGCGCTTTAATCGGTTTAGGGTCAAAAACTTCATTCTACGTTCTGACTTGTGGCTCAGCTTCTGCGGGTTGTCAACTCAAGTTACTACAAAATCAAAGGCTTCAGCTTGGCAATCAGCTCATTGATCACCTCTAACGGTGCTTGCTCAATAAAGCTTGCTTGCCTCACTTGCCAATCCAAACTTTTGATTTGGTCCGCTAGAATCACCCCTGATGTTTGCATTTCCTGAGGCAGCACGACCTCAAAAGGATAACCCTTCGCTTGGTTGGTAATGGGGCAAAGTAGCGCTAGTCCTACCCGCTGGTTGTAGCGAACAGGAGAGACCACAATGGCAGGGCGATGTCCAGCTTGTTCATGTCCTGCTTGGGGATTGAGATTAATCCAAATAATATCGCCACGCGCTGGAATATAAGAGGCTACCTTACCAGACTTCACTACCTACTGAACTCCCAGTCTCTACCTCAGTATGCAAGTTGTCGGGTGTCACTCCTGCAAGCAACTCATCTAAACTGTATTCTCTCTTCTCCAAACAGATGATTAGTTTCCCATCTGAAACGGTCATTTCTACCCCAGTTCCTTCTTTGAGTTGAGCTTGCTCTGCTAAGGCTTTGGGAATGCGAATCGCAAGGCTGTTGCCCCACTTGGTTACCCATTGAGAAGGCATGATTGAGATCTCCAATTGCCTCATTCATTATGTATCTACAATGAATATACCTGAGTCTCAGAATGAGTTGCCATCTGTGAACTCAAGCTCACTCTATTAGTATTTTCGACGGTGCAAAGCAACAGTAATGATTGGAATTGTAGGAGTAGGCACAAGGAATTGCTCCTACAGATATCATCTCCATAATGGGTAAGGCCGTATTTTCAAGTGGGGGGTTCAAATTCATTCTTGAGGCGATTAATTCCTATGGCAATTGCCCTTGCTACCTTTGCTAGATCTACTTCAGTCTGCATCAATGCTTCTAACTCAGAGTCAGACGCTATCTCGACCAGGCAATACGGAGGTTGTCGATTATAGGTTTTACAATAAGCGAAAATTTTTTGACGACTAGCTTCATCAATAAACTGCTCAACTTTAGTATTTTCCCAATCGTAGATAGCGGGACGTGAAACGCCAACTAATGTAGCCAACTTAGATTTATTTCCAACCCGTTTCCTCTCCCTCTCAACCCATTCTTTCAAACAATTTAAATATTCCGTGTCTGGTTTCGGAAAAGACATATAAGAATAGCACTTCATAAAAGTGTAAGTTTTGGCTGCATTTAGCCTAACACTTTTATAGGTTATTTGTAGGCTTGGCTACACTTGAGCGACACTTGCTTTCATTGCAATTTGTTAGATAAGACCACGTGAAGTGACTCAACATCACTGTTCGTATTGCTCGTAAGCAGCCACAATTCGTTGGACTAGTGGATGACGTACTACATCTGCTTGAGAGAAGTGACAGAAAGCAATCCCCTCTACATGCTGCAAGATCTTTTGAGCCACGGCTAGACCAGAAGTTTGGCTACTGGGCAAATCTGTCTGAGTTAAGTCACCCGTCACCACCATGCGCGACTTGAACCCCAGGCGGGTCAAAATCATCTTCATTTGAGCAGGTGTGGTGTTTTGG